>JAJYKO010000707.1 GCA_021788565.1 Chloroflexota bacterium | reverse complement strand
TCCACACTTGGCCGGTTCGGCCGTTCCTCGTTCCACTTCTTCAGTCGCTCCGCTTGATCCCGTGTCCAGATGCGCGTGCCGGTCATCTCATCTATCGCCGGCTCGCATCCCTCCGGCAGACGCCCCCGCCTCTCCAACGCCCGGATGTTCTCGGTCGAGAGACCCAGCAGCCCAGCAAGGCGGCCGATCGTAAACAACTCGGGGTCCCCTTCATAGTCTGTCGGCTTCATCGTCAGTCCCTCCCTCGGACAAGCCCAATGCTCAAGTGCCATGTGTGTAGCGCCCGGCAGGCAAGCAGTATACGCTAGATTGTGACGCCGGCCTGTACCCGTACATTCTGGGTTCGTTGAGCGACTACCTGCATATCACGCAAATCACCGAGACATGGAGGACGGCATGGTCAGATTTCACCTCGCGGCGGTGCTGATACTGCTCACGCTTGGCCTGGCATCAGGGTGCGCGGCCCCGGCCCCTGACGGGGGAATCGCCACTCCGACCGGCACCTCAACCACCCTGGCTTCGCCCTCGACGCAGGCGAGCCCGCCGGCCGCGCCTTCGGCCGCCACCGGTGCGGCCGCGAGCCAGGCGCAGGGCGGGGCCGGCGGCATCCACAACATCAAGCATGTGATCGTGATCATGCAGGAGAACCGCACCTTCGACTCGTATTTCGGCACCTATCCTGGTGCGGATGGCATTCCCATGCAGAACGGCGTTCCAACCGCGTGCGTGCCTGATCCCGCCACCGGCGGGTGCGTGCGGCCCTATGTCGACCACAGCGATCGCAACGGCGGCGGGCCTCACAACGCATCCAACTCGACCGCGGACGTCGACGCCGGCAAGATGGACGGCTTCATCGCTCAGGCAGAGCGGGCTAAGAGCGGCTGCGCGGATCCGAACGATCCGAGATGCACCCATGCCAAGAACGGCGTCGTCGATGTGATGGGCTATCACGTCGAGAGCGATATCCCGAACTACTGGGCCTACGCCAGGAACTTTGTCCTGCAGGATCGCATGTTCGAGTCGGTACACTCCTGGAGCTTTCCCTCACACCTTTTCCTGATTTCCGGGTGGTCGGCGAACTGCTCCGACCCCGCCAACCCGATGAGCTGCCAGGGGGCGCTGGACCCGCGCAACCGGACTGCCAGAGACCAGACCCCATTCGCCTGGACGGAGCTAACCTATCTCCTGAGCAAAGCCGGTGTGAGCTGGGGCTGGTACCTGGATCACGGGGCCTCGGGGAGCGCTGGCCTGGGAAAGGGGGGCGTCCCCAACATATGGAACGTGCTGCCGGGCTTCTCCGACGTGCACCAGGACAATCAGTTGGGCGATGTTCAGCAGCTCTCCGCCTTCTTCGGCGCGGCCAAGTCCGGCCAACTGCCGGCCGTTTCTTGGATCCTGCCCAACGGCGCCGATAGCGAGCATCCACCGGCACTTGTGAGCCAGGGGCAGTCGTACGTCACGCGGATCGTTAACGCCGTCATGCAGAGCCCGGACTGGGACAGCTCGGCCATCTTCCTCACCTGGGACGACTGGGGCGGGTTCTACGACCACGTTCAGCCGCCCACGGTGGACCAGCTGGGCTACGGACTGCGGGTTCCCGGCATCGTCATCAGCCCCTACGCGCGGCAGGGCTACATAGATCACCAGACCCTGAGCTTCGATGCCTACCTGAAGTTCATCGAGGATGATTTCCTGAGTGGCCAGCGGCTGGACCCAAATACCGACGGCCGGCCTGATTCACGTCCCGTAGTCCGAGAGAACGACCCCCAGTTGGGCGACCTGCGGAACGATTTCGACTTCTCGCGAGCAGCCCGAGCGCCCCTGGTCCTTCCAGCCCAACCAAAGACCAGCCTGCTCGCACCGGCTGCTCCGAAACCACCTGCCAAAAAAGGAGCAAGCTGATCGCTTCCCCCTGCCCGCGCCAATGGCACCCGAGACGGGGAGACTGGAGTATAATTGACTGCTGTTAATACACCTGTGAGTCCCCATGCCGGTGCTGCCTGCGCCACTTAGGAGGAATAAAGTGATCCACGGTTTTCAGGGCAAATATCTGCGCGTCAACCTCACCAACCGCACCATCGTGGTCGAAGAACCCGATCCTGCCTGGTACCGCCAGTATATGGGCGGCTATGCGGCGTCCTCGTACTATCTGCTGAAGGAGTTGGCCCCTGGGATCGACCCGCTCGGACCCGACAACAAGTTGGTGATCGCGTCTGGTCCCCTCACTGGTGCAGCGTTCTCGGGCAGCGCCAGGGTGGGCATCGGCGCCAAGAGCCCGATGACCGGCGGTATCGGCAAGAGCGAGGTGGGCGGCTACTTCGGCACGGAGATGAAGTTCGCCGGGTTCGACGGCATTATCGTGGAGGGGAAGGCAGATAGCCCCGTCTACCTGTGGTTGCAGGACGGCAAGGCAGAGATCCGCGACGCCCGTCACCTGTGGGGGATGCAGACCCGAGAGACGGAGGACGCCATACGCGCCGAGACTGGCGAGAAGTACGCCCGTGTGGCCAGCATCGGCCCCGCTGGCGAAAAACTGGTTCGCTTCGCTTGCTTCATGCACGACCTGCACGATGCTGCCGGCCGCACCGGCCTCGGCGCGGTCATGGGCTCCAAGAACCTTAAGGCGATAGCGGCCCGAGGCAAGATGAAGGTCTCGTTCGCCGATCCGGCGAAGATCCAGCAGCTCGCGCGCTCCATGGCCGCGGACGTAGACACGCGGGCGACCAACTTCCACCAGTTTGGCACTGGAGCCGTGCTCGAGGCGTTCAACCTCGCCGGCAATCTCCCAACTCGCAACTTCCGCGACGGCTACTTCGAGGATGCCGCGAAGATCAGCGCCGTCGCCGTGCGCGATACCATCCGCGTGGGCATGGAGGGCTGCTGGGCCTGCGCGGTCCGCTGCAAGAAGGTTGTTAAGGTGGACGATCCGTACCAGGTGGATCCCAGGTACGGCGGACCTGAATACGAGACCACCGGCGCCGTGGGCAGCAACTGCGGCATCGGCGACCTGAAGGCGATAGCCTACGCCAGCCAGATCTGCAACGCCAACGGGATGGACACGATCTCGGCCGGCGCCACAATCTCCTTCGCTATGGAGTGTTTCGAGCATGGGCTGCTCACCAAAGAGGATACCGGTGGCATCGACCTTCGCTTCGGAAACGTCGACGCGATGCTCCAGGTTCTCGAGTTGATGGCGCGGCGCGAGGGCATCGGCGACCTGCTCGCCGAGGGCTCGAAGCGTGCCGCCCAGAAGATAGGCCGCGGCGCTGAGGAGTTCTCGATCCAGGTGAAGGGCGTCGAGCTGGGGATGCACGAGCCGAGGTTCAAGCAGGGCCTGGGCATAGGCTACTCGATCGCCAACCACGGCGGCGACCACGAGATCGGCTTCCACGACACGGCCTTCGAGAAGGCAGGGCCCGGCTTCGAAGCGGCTCTGGGCCTTGGCTGCGAGGAGCCGATGCCCTCGACAGAGCTCTCTGATCGCAAGGCTTACCTCTTCTCCCAGCGCCACTCCTGGATGATGGGCATGGACAGTATGGTGGAGTGTCTCTTCGTGCCCTGGAGCTATCCCGAGCTGACGGAGCTGCTGAGCGCATGCACGGGCTGGAAGGCAACCCTTCAGGAGATCGTGAACGTTGGCCACAGAGCGATCACCATGGGCCGGCTCTTCAACCTTCGCGAGGGATTCACCCGAGCGGACGACCAGCTCCCGAAGCGATTCTTCTCTCCGCCCCGCGAGGGCTCCCTCCACGAGAATGGGGTAGCCATCGACCCAAAGAAGATGGAGAACGCGATCAGCTCTTACTACTACTACCAGGGATGGGACCCCGCTACCGGCGTGCCGACCCGGCAGACGCTGACCGCGCTGGGACTGGAGTGGGCTGCCGAGAAAGACTGAAACGTATCTCCACTCTACCTCAACCCTTGGGAGAGCTAATGAGCAACTTCTTCTGCACGATATCTTCCTGTCGATTTGTGCCCTGGCGTGGATTGGCCGCGGTGCCAATGGCCCTGACCCTTTGGT
>JAJYKO010000706.1 GCA_021788565.1 Chloroflexota bacterium | reverse complement strand
CACCGCATCGCTGAGAGGACCAGCGGCGGCAAGCCAAAGGAATCATCGTGGTCGGCATCATCGGAGGGCTTAACCCTTCCACATGCTGCGGAGACTGTTACGAGTTGCCTATTCCGCAGCGAAAGGCTGGCAAGGCCGCTTGCCGAAAGCTACATTGACGCCACGGTGTTCGGAATCGCCAGGGTGTGATTGCTCACACCCTGGCACTTAACTCTACGACTGGGATCCGGCCGACGGGGGTGCAGCCGGGATTGGAACGGCCAGTCCAACCTCGGTAGCCTTTGTGTTCACGAACTGCTGAATGCGCCCGACCATCTCTGGTGTGAGGTGACTGAAGCGGCCCTGAAGCTCCAGATAGCCTTTAACTGGCTTCATGCTCCTAGGCCGATGGGTGATCTTGGTCACTCCGTTCTCGATCTCATAGAGCTGGAACATCCCGCTATCCACCGCGAGCCGGCCAATTTCTACCGTCTTCGAGGCATCAAAGGTCCAGCCCTTCGGGCAGGGAGCGTGGATATGCAGGAAGGTGGGGCCCTTGTAGGCCAGCGCCTTTCGCACTTTGTTCATCAAGTCTACGGGGTACGCCGGCGACGCTGAAGCCAGATACTTCACAGACGGATGACCCGCCGCAATCATCTTCAGCAAGTCTTTCGGCCACAGCTTCTTTGCCTCGGGGACCACCTTGCCGGGAGGCGTGAAAGTCGTTCGAGCGCCGTACGGGGTCATTGGCGAAACCTGAATGCCCGTATTGGCGTAAGACTCGTTGTCGTAGGCGATGAACAGGAAGTCGTGATTCCGGTACATGGCAGCGGAAAGTGCCTGGAGACCTATGTCGGAAGCGCCGCCGTCGCCGGCCATCACGATGATGTTAGGAAACTCGCCTTCCTTCTTGCCCTTTCGGAGCATCGCCTGATAGGCGGCCTCGATGCCCGAGGCAACGGCGCCGCCGTTCGTTATCTGAGTGTGGATCCACGGCACGGCCCACGGCCCGTTCAGGTAGCTGGTGTTTGCCACGTACATGCAGCCGGTAGGACCAAGGAAGATCGTGTTCGGGCCTGCGGCCTTGGCAACCTGCTTGTACACCAGCGCAGGGCCGCATCCGGCGCAGGTCCGGTGGCCGGACAGGTAGTACTCCTCGGTGGGAGCTGTTCGGATATTCTTGACCTGCTCGTACTCACCGACGACGGTCGTGCCTGGGGCTTCCGCTCCCAGCGTCTTTATCTCTGGCATCTCACATCCCTCCTACGCTTCCTGGACGGCGCCCGTGTCGAAGCCAACCCAGAACACCTTCTGGTTGGGGTTCTTGAGGCCAGCCGCCTCCTTCATGACCTTCAGCATCCACGCAAAGTCGTTCAGGCGGACCACCTCGCCTCCGAGCCCTTCCATAAAGGTGAGGACCTTCGGCCGCTTCTCCAGGTCGTACAGCGCGGCACGAGTCTCGAGGGTAACAGGTCCCGACTCAAACGCTGAACCGAAGGAGTTGCTGTTCTCCATGATGCCGACTACCTTGGCATGTCCGACGGCTTCGGCCAGGGCCTCATGAGGGAACGGCCGCCAGAAGCGGAGACGAGCCACGCCCACCTTCAGCCCTCCGGCGCGAGCCGTATCGACGAACGCCTTGGCCGTGCGGGCGTGAGCCCCCTGCCCCACGAAGATGAAGTCCGCGTCCTCGGTCCTGTACTTCTCTATCCAGGGATCGTAGTGCCGGCCGAACTTGTCACCGAAATCCTTGACGATCTCCGGGATCACCATTCGGGCCCGCTTCATAGCATTGGTCCGGCCCAGCTCAATGGCCGCACCCTGGTCTGCGCGACACTGGGGACCCATGATCACCGGGTTCTTGGGATCAAGGGAGAACTTGGGGTTGAAGCGCGGCAGGAAAGCCTCGACCTGTCCTGGCTCTGCCAGCTCCACCGCGTCGGCGATGTGGGAAATGAAGTAGCCATCCTGGCACGGGAACTGAGGCAAGGATATCCTCGGATCCTCACCGATCCTATAGAACATCAGGGTGTTGTCGAAGGCTTCCTGGGGGCTCTCGGCCCAGCCCATGATCCAGCCCTGATCGCGCGCCGTCATCGCCTCGGTATGCTCGGAGCCAAAGTCGCCAGGGGGGTCCAACGTCCGGTCGGCGACCATGCACTGCACTGGATGGAACTCGCCGGCGGTCGGGGAATAGACCTCCATCGCGTAGGTGAAGCCCACGCCTGACGTGCCCGTGAAGACCCGGGCTCCCGCGGCCGATGCGCCCAGGACGACGCTCAGTTGCCCATGCTCGCCCTCGCCGTGGACGAACTCGGCGTCCAACTCCCCTTCCGCAACCATTCGAGCCAGCTCGATCATGGTGCCGGTGTAGGGACGGATCGGGTACGAGCAGATGACATCCACATCAGCGGCCTTCACTGCCTGCGCTACCGCAGCGGTGCCGGCCAACTTCAATTTCTTGCCCACTGCAATCACCTCACTTTCAGAATCGGACGACACCGCCGGTGAAGTCCAGTTCAGGGACAGGGGTTAAGGCGCCCTTCACTGGACACTCTGTCCAGCAGATACCGCAGCCCTTGCAGTACTTGAGATTTATCTGGAACCCGGCCGGATCAGGGGTGATGCAGGCGTCGGGGCAGTAGATGTCGCATACCCGACACTGAGTGCACTTCTCTTGATCGATGACAGGCCGCATGAAGCGCCAGTTGCCGGTGATCATGCCGTCGTTTTCCCCCACCGGAGAGGGGATGATGCCGGGCACTTCCTCGCCCACGGCTCGCTCGGCATGGCGTGGTGCCGGACCCGGGTTGTAACCGGCCGCTCCGAGCCACTTCACCTTGACTTCTTCATAACCACGACGAACCCCCGCGGGGTCCACAACAGTCGCTTCGAGTGATGCCAGGTCAACGACGCCGGAGATCTTGGCGATCGCGCCGGCAACCGGACCGGCGGCCCCCCCGCCAATGCCGCTCGCGTCAGTGGCGCCCTCGATACCGCTGAGCGCGCCCTCCAACGCTCCTCCGCCGCCACGAATCGTGGCGATCGCGGCGACGTTGCTCAGGTCCAGGTCGCCCATGTGCTTCAGGAGTTCATCGGGATCCTTGTCCGTGTTGACGACCAGCACTCCGCCGGGCCGCAAGCCGTTCAATACCGGGACGCCCTTGACCATGGTAGGCTCGATCACGGCTACGATGGCGGGGTTGTCGTTCTCGTACAGGTAGGGTTCGGCGATTGGGGTATCACTGATTCGCGCGTAGGATCGGCAAGGAACGTAGACACGGTCCGGAAGGTCGCCGTAGTTGTCGAATGCCTGGGTAAAGTTACCTTCCTTATCGGCAGCCTTGGCGAGACTGTTGACTATGTCTCGAGAGATCTTGCCTTCGGTGATCCCACGATACCAGACGGTGATCTCTGTTAGACCATTAGTGGCCACACCAGCAACCTCCTCAAGAAATGATGCGGAACGCGTAAGACAGACGACGCAACGCGCGGGTCGAGCTCACACCATTGGCTCCTCCTTTCCCGCACTTGAGGGAAGCCTCAAGTGGATAAGCCGGGCAGAACGTACCAAGAGCTGGACTATGGATACGAGGGTACGGTCAGACGCGGAATTCGTGGCGAGCCGGCTCACTGTGCCGGCTCAGCCCCAGATCGAATACTTGTATTCCTGTATACAATCCGGCGGACACGAGATTATCACCTGCGCGCACCGATGTCAATATCTCTTTCCAACAAGTTCGCCCGAAGATTCTCGCGCCTCTCGCCCGAACCCGGCTGCGCCATGTCCGCGGAGTTCCACTTCAGGTCGTCGGGCGAAGGCAGGCGCAACTCCTCGAGCGCATCTCCGAAGTGAACGGCCGTGATGGTGCACTGTTCGTAGATCTGCTCGGCTTCCGAACCGTGCACCCTGAGAAATTCTGCCATCGCCAGGGATGCAGCGCGCCGGCACAAGGTTTCCAGGTGAGAACCAGACAGCCCCTCCGTCCGCCTCGCGACGCCTCGAAGGTCGACGTCGGCAGAGAGGGGTCTCTCGTGCGTATGG
>JAJYKO010000705.1 GCA_021788565.1 Chloroflexota bacterium | reverse complement strand
CAGCGGCATAGTCCAGGTCGAGTACCTGTGCAACCTGCATCTGCTCGAGCAGCAGAGGGTGCTCTTCTTCGCGATGCCGCTTAGCCTGGGTCCCATTGACGGCTCGCCCTGTCGGGCCTTTGCGCTCCAGGAGCCAGCATCCGAGTAGTCCGCGTGCCGATCCGAGACATCAACTCATCGCGCAACTGAAGCAATCGTTCATGGTGCCACTACTGTCGATTCTACTGACGGAAGAGATGTAATAAGAGGAGGTTCATCCATGAAGGGCTCACGGTTCTTCGTTCCAATTGTCGCGATCGCCATGGTTGTTCTGGTATCGGCATGCAGCGGTGCGGCTGCCACCACATCACCATCCAGCACCAGCGCCCCGGCCGCGGGAGCCGCCCCTGCCGCCAGCACGAGCGCCCCCGCCGCCACAAGTGCCCCTGCTGCCTCGGGAAACACGACTGCAGCCGCAGGATCTGCCAAAACGCTCCGCCTGGCCCACGGTCAGACCACTACCGATCCCGTGGACCACGCGGTACTCTACATGGCCAAGGACCTGGAGCAGAAGAGCGGCGGCTCATTGAAGATTCAGGACTTCCCCAACAATCAGCTTGGGCAGGCAGCTGCCCAGGTGCAGGGTGGCCAGTCGGGTAGCATCGACCTGGTTATCGAGGGCAACTCCTACTTCAGCGGCATCGTGCCCGACACCCAGGTGCTGGAACTGCCCTTCCTGTTCAAGGACTACAACGCGGCCCACGCGGCCCTTGATGGCCCGGTGGGCAACGCCCTGGCAGCCAAGTTCGATGGCTCAGGGCTGAAGCTCCTCGGTTGGTGGGAACTCGGGTTCCGCGACCTGACCAACAGCAAGCACCCGGTCAATTCTCCAGCCGACCTGAGTGGTCTGAGGATCCGTACCCTTCCTAGCCCTATCCAGGTCGCCCTATGGAAGGACCTGGGCGCCCAGCCAACTCCCATCGATTTCTCCGAACTCTATCTCGCCCTCTCCCAGGGCACGGTGGACGCCCAGGAGAACCCTGTGACGATAATCCTCTCCAGCAAGTTCTATGAGGTCCAAAAGTACCTGACCCTAACTCATCACGTGTACTCAGCGGCTCCGCTTGTGGTCAGCCAGCAAACCTGGAATGGCCTCAGCGATAGCCAGCGCACGGCTCTACAGGCCGCGGCCAAGGACGGCACCGACTACGAGCGAAAGCTGGTCGAGACCGGCTCCGACGACGCCCTGAACCAGCTCAAGCAGCATGGAATGCAGGTGGTGTCGAATCCGGACGTCGCCGCCTTCAGGGCCAAGGCCCAGCCGGTATACCAGGATTTCAAGCAGCAGTATGGTGGAACGCTCCTGGATCAGCTGTTGAAATAGGCAAAAGGATCGGCCGTGGTTCTCAGGGGGCCAATCGGTTGACGATGGCCTGAGAACCACGGCCGGAGGGTAGATGGTTCGAGGACGCTGACAGCGATGGGGGGCGAGATGGATGTGCAGTTGGCCACACCGCCAAAGGTTGGCAGCAGAGAGGGGACGAATCAGATAGTCGCCCTTGCGGATAGGGTTGGAAACTGGATTGAGAAGGGCATCGAGTGGACCGTCGTGCTTGTCCTGGTAGGGGAGCTGCTGGTGGTGTTCTCGAACGTTGTGCTGAGGACCCTGTTCGGCACAAGCTATGACTGGCTTCAGGACATCTCGCAGATCGCGCTGGTGTTCATCACCTTCGTGGGAGGGGCTCTCACTTACCGTCGTGGTGCCGACCTGCGTGTCCACGCCGGGCTGCGGGCTCTTCCGGAGCGCTTCCGTCCTTACTTGCAGGCAGTGGTCGACGCGACGGTCCTGGTAGTAGCCCTGTTCCTGGTTCAGCAATCGGTCCTGCTGCTGGTGCAGCAGAGGCTCCAGCAAATGACGATGCTACGCTGGCCGGTCGCGACGATGACGGCACCCATGACCTACGGGATTTTGCTGATAGCCCTCTTCGCCCTCGGGCACCTGTTCAACTATCCGAGGCGTGTAACCCTGTCTGCAGTCGTGGTGGTGCTGCTGGCCCTTGGCCTTCTGCTTGCCCTCACGGCGACTGTGGTCCCGCCCGACACGGCGCTGCTGATCACCCTCGCGGCCTTTGTCGTTCTGCTGGTCATGTCTGCACCCATCGGGTTCGTCTTCGCGGCCATCAGCTTCCTCTACCTGCAACAGACGAAGCAGGGTATGCTCACGGAGGTGCCACTCAACCTGCAGTACGGGGCATCCGGGTTCGTGATGCTGGCAATCCCCTTCTTCGTCCTGACGGGCCTCATCATGACCGAGGGTGGGTTGGCGGTGCCGATGGCGGATGCGATAGCTTCTCTCGTCGGCCGGCTTCGGGGCGGGCTGCTCCAGGTGATCGTGGTGACCATGTACGTCTTCTCGGGTCTGTCCGGATCGAAACTGGCGGACATGGTAGCCGTCGGGTCGAGTCTGAGCGTCATGCTGAAGCGCGAGGGCTATCCCAAGAACGAGACCGCGGCCGTGCTAGCGTCAGGTGCCGCCATGGGCGAGACGGTTCCCCCGAGTGTCGCGATGCTGGTGCTTAGCTCCGTGTCCACGCTGTCGGTGGCGTCGCTTTTCATCGCCGGCCTGCTGCCCGCGGCGCTCATCGCCCTCTGCCTGATGGTCGCCGTCTACCTGCGCGCCGGCGGGTTGGGCCTCCACGGCGCACCTGGCGCGCCCCTGGGACAAGTAATCAGGAAGTGGGCGATCGCCATTCCGGCGTTCGCGATGCCGGTAATCCTGGTGGCGGGCATTCTCTCGGGAATCTCGACTCCTACGGAAGTCTCATCCTTCGCCGTGGTCTACGGCGTTGCCGTGGCGATATTGATCTACCGGAAGATGGGCTTACGGTCCCTGTGGAAGGTGATGGGCGACTCGGCGAGCATGTCAGGCAACGTCCTCTTCATCGCCAGCACGGCAACAGCCTTTTCCTGGGCGCTCACCGTCGCCCAGGTGCCACAGAGGTTGGCGGTCCTACTCAGTGTCGTTCACAACGAGCCATGGATCTTCTTGATAGGCAGCATCCTACTCATGGTGATCATGGGCTCCCTTCTGGAAGGGCTTCCCATGATCCTGGTCCTTGGACCGATCCTGTTTCCCGTCGCGGCCCAGTTCGGGATCAACAGCCTACAGTTCGGCATCCTCATGGTCATCAGCATGGGCATAGGTTTCTTCTCGCCGCCCATCGGTGTCGGCATGTACGTTGCCTGCGCGACTGCGGAGACTACTCTAGAGGAGACGCTCAGGCCAATGCTCTACTACCTGGCAATCCTGGCGGTGGGCATCCTGCTGGTGGCCTTTCTGCCGGAAGTGAGCCTGGCACTGCCGAGGCTGGCTGGAATGAATATCCATTAGGGGAAGGCAGATGACTCATACCAATCATCGACAAGGCACGATTGAAAGCCTGTCCAAGGACTACATATTCACCACCATGCCCTCCAAGGGCATCAACGTCGCGGGCAGCGGCGAGAGGATGAAGAAATTCTACGAGATCGTGATGAAGTACAACCCCACCTTCGTGGGGGATGCCGTCAGGGGCAACCAGCTGACCTATGGCGTGAAAGCGATGCTGGAAGACTCGGACGACAGAACGGCCGGTGAAGCAGTATTCCGAGATGCAGACACCGTAGCGGCCGTGATCAAGGATCTGATCGACGCGGGCTTCGATCGCTCAGTCGTCGTCAGTGGTCTCTTCGACAGGGTCAACGAGTGCTGCAGGAAGGCGGGGATCGGGGTTCCCCACACAATTGAGTACTCCCTGGGCATCTGGGGAAACACCGAGAAGCTGGCATCGTCCGAAGAGTTGGAAGTCATGACCATGTGTGGCCACGCTCAGGTGCCCGGCACCCTGGTAAGGCACCTGGCGGAGCGAGTCAAAGCCGGCAAGCTCACTGCCGAAGAGGCCGGCATGATGATGGGTCACCAGTGCACGTGCGGCGTCTTCAACGTTGCTCGAGCCGCCGAGTTGGTGGCGGCGATGGTGGCGAAGAGCTAAGCTTCGGGGCCAGGTCTCT
>JAJYKO010000704.1:1703-4030 GCA_021788565.1 Chloroflexota bacterium | reverse complement strand
GTGATGCTGACCCTGGTCTGGATCGCCACCCGCACCGAGAAGAGGCTGTTCGGCACCTCAGTTCATGAGGTGGACCAGTCCGTGGCCGCCAGGCCGGCGCCCGCACCCGAGGGCTAGGCCGCGAGCCGATTGCGCGTGAGGGTCCTGGAAAGGTCGAGGAAAATGGTGCAACTGGCGGAACTGACGGGGCTGTTGGCGGTGCTTGTCTTCGGATTGGTGGGCTTCAGCCTTGTCATGGGGCAGCGGGTGATCGAGGGTCGAGATCGGCAAGAGCCGGCGGGCGATGAGAGGGAAAGCAGACCGTCAAATATCGCTTGCTGTGGCTTCGGTCTGCCACCAGTCGAAGTGCGTGGCCGGGACCGAACCCCCGAGACTGCGAGTGGTGACCACCATCCTGGTTAGCGTGAATCTGAACCGAATACTCGAGGAGGAGGCGATGTTCAGAAGGATCCTATTCCCCACTGATTTCTCTACGTATGCTACCGCGACTTTAGGGTGTGTAACCGAGATGAAGAAGGCCGGGATGCGGGAAATCGTGTTGCTGCACGTGGTCCACCAGGACGAAGGCATCTCCGGCAGTACTGTCGATCTGGACCGAGTCGAGCGGCTCACGCGAGAGGCCAGTACTGCACTGAAAGCGGCGGGGGCCGGGCTGGAGAGCCAGGGTTTCCGGGTGAAGACGAGAGTCGAGGTTGGTGTCCCTGGCCGCGAGATCGTGCGGGTGGCCGAGGAGGAAGACGTCTCGATTATTGCCATGGGCTCTCACGGGCGAGGAATAGTTGGGAGCTTCCTGATGGGTAGCGTGACCGAATCGGTCCTTCGCAACGCCCGGCGGCCGGTCTGGGTCGAGAAGTTCAACGCGGTTACGAAGCTCGGGGAAGTCGAATGCCGGCGGATCTGTGAGCGGGCCTTCGGAAAGATCCTCTGGCCCACCGACTTCTCGGAGAATGCTGCCGTGGCGTTCGACTACGTTAAGGAGCTGCGCGGCGCCGGAGCAGAGGAGGTGGTGCTGCTCCACGTTCAGGACGAGCGGTCCATGCGCCACCGGACGTCGGAAGAGATCGCCGAGTTCGACCGCCTCGACCAGGGACGCTTGGCCGAAGCCGCCGGCGAGTTGGAGCAGCTGGGCGTCGCCGCGAAGGTGAGGCTGGAGCACGGACACCCGGTGGCGAAGACCCTGGAGGTAGCCGAGGCGGAAGACATAGGGTGCATCGTCATGGGCTCCCACGGCCGGAGCGCCATTGCCGAGGTGCTCCTGGGCGGCACGGCCGACAACGTGGTGCATCAGTCCCGCCGCCCGGTGCTGGTGGTGCGCCGGGAAATGCTGGAGCGAGGGGCATAGGACTGCGGCGACGGCGCCATTAGGGCATGAAGCCCCTCATTTCAAAGAGGAGCCTGGGAGGGGAGGTTCCGGCGGTGGACAGTCAGGTGAGCGCGGACGAACTGACGCTGGTGATCCTGTTCTTCCTGACCTGTGGGGTTCTGATCTCCTTCATCACGGAGTCGATGCTCCAGGCTATCGAGGAGAAAAGAGCACAGTTGTTCGACGCGAAGGATCCGTGGGAGGTCTACGTTTATGGCCCCGGCCCCCGTCGCTGGTAGTCTTCATCGTCGCCGACAGGGATGTCGCGGCGTAGAAGCGGCGGGACCGGGCGAGCCGTGTTCGACTGAACCCTGGGAGGTGGGCTGTGAGAGCGCGACGCGTAGATGCGGAACGCAGGGCAGTGGCGCCCGAGCCGGACTCCCTGGATGGCGTGTTCGCCTGCCTGGGGGATCGGCACCGGCTGCGCATCCTCTCACTCCTCTTGCGGCGTCCGACCTGCGTCAGCGAGCTCGTGGATGCCGTGGGTCTGCAGCAGCCAACGGTCTCCCATCACCTAGCTCAGATGCGGGCAGCGGGCCTCGTGGTGAGCTGCCGCGAGCCGCCGGATTGCAGGTGGGTCCGCTATGCCGTGAACCGAGAGGTGCTTGTGCGCTTGCGCGACGCCATTGAGCTGTGGGCGGACCAAGCTGTCCAGTCATCCTGCAGGGATGGTCCACCGCCCCGTCCGGCGGCAAAAAGCCAGTAAGGGCGGCAAAGAAATGAGTAAAGAAACTACGTTAAGGGGGACAAGAACAGTGGCAGAGGATAAGAACGCCAGAGTGATGGTGCAGGTATTCGGAACCAATATGCCCGTGGGGGGCTGTGGTTGCGGCTCCGGGTGTGGCTGCGGGACGAGCGACGATGATGCGGCGGCCGGCCTGCCGACCATGGAGGAGCAAACCACCGATCTGGGTCAAAGACTCGCCCACTATTATGGTGCCAATGTGGCGGTCGAATACGTGGA
>JAJYKO010000704.1:0-1693 GCA_021788565.1 Chloroflexota bacterium | reverse complement strand
GTTTCCGTCCGCGCTGCGGGTGGTCAGCCGTGGGAACGTACCTCTACCGATCATCGGCTTCAACGGGGAGGCGAAGTTTGCCGGCGGCATCTCGGTGGAGATGATCAGCGAGGAGCTGGAGGAGTTGGGGTTGGTACCCATGGAGGATGCGGCCGAGAAGTAGATTGTCGCTGGGACCAGCGATCCGGCTGCTTGTTCTGAGCGAATATCCCGGGGGCCATGGCCCTGGCATGCATGCAAGATTGTACCGTCGGCGCGCTCCCGGTTGACGTCGGTCTGCTGCCGCGAGTCCGTCCCCGAGGCGGCTTCATGTATCTACGCGCATGGCCGAATGTGACAGCGCGATCTTCTGTGATCGACAGAAACCCGGACCCGGCCGGGTGGCCTTAGGGCATTTGTCTCGGGAAAGCTGATCCGGTGGACGAAAGGGGCGAAGCGATGTTGCGAGTGGAGGGCCTGGCCGTCAAGGTGGATGGTCGGGAGATCCTGCGGGGTGTCGACCTCACCATTAGCCATGGGGAAACCCACGTACTGCTGGGGCCCAACGGGAGCGGGAAGACGACGCTCCTGGGAGCCATCATGGGGATGGGCCGATACCAGGTAACGGAGGGGCGGATCCTCTTCAAAGGCGAGGATGTTACGCAGTTGCCGCTGCCCGAGCGTGCGCGGCGCGGCATGGGGCTGGCCTTCCAGCGGCCGCCTGCCGTCAGAGGGGTAACACTGAGACAGATGGCAGATCTGTGCCTCCGAAACGCCGATAGAAGCCACCGCGACGCTTCTGAGGCCCCCGATGTCGACGATCTGGCCGCGTCGCTGCAGGTGGAGCCGCTGCTGGGGCGAGACGTCAACTCCGGCTTTTCCGGGGGCGAGGCAAAGCGGGCCGAGCTGCTGCAACTCCTGGCCCAGCGTCCCACCCTGGCGTTGCTTGACGAGCCGGAATCGGGAGTGGATCTGACCAATATAGCCGTGGTGGGGGCGGCCATCAACGCCCTGCTGGAGAAAGATCGTCTGCGCAGCCGTCAGGTGGCGGGGCTGATCATCACCCATACTGGACACATCCTCGACTACGTCCCGGCGGACCGGGCTCATGTTCTGATGGAGGGACGAATTGTATGCGCGGGTAACCCCCGGGAACTGCTGGCGGACATCCGGCGCAACGGCTATGGGAGGTGTGCGGGATGTACCAGGTAATTCCTGAGAGGAATGCGGCTCCTGTGCCGTCGGTCGAAGCGGCTCAGGATAAGGCTGCCCCCTACGGCCCAGACCTCGACCTGAGCGGCTACCGGAGCGATGCGCCGGACCGTCGGCAGGCACTGGGTGAGGAATCGCTGCCGTCTGCCGACCGGGCTCGCCTACTGGAGGTGGGTGTCGATGTGGCAGGCGGAACCCCCAGAAGCGGCAGTTTCCTTCAGGTGGACCATTCCCTGATCCATTGTGCGACCGGTCAGGAGGGGCTGGAGATCCTCGGGATCGATGAGGCGCTGGCCAGGTACGACGGGCTGCCGGACTACTGGTGGCAGGCTGTGCGCCCCGACGCGGACAAATATACGGCCCGTACCGAGTTGAGAGGGCAGGGCGGCTACTTCATTCGTGCCAAGGCGGGAACCACGGCGACCTACCCGATCCATGCTGGGCTGTACACGGCCGAGGATGGGCTAGTCCAGGCCGTGCACAACGTGGTGGTAGTTGAGGA
>JAJYKO010000703.1 GCA_021788565.1 Chloroflexota bacterium | reverse complement strand
CCGTCGTGCCCTGCGACACCGACTTGATGCCCTCGATCAGCGTCGAGAACTCGTACCCTGAGGGTATCCCGAAGAACCTCACCTTCCCCTTGTTCTTGCCGGTCATGATCACCGCGGGGATCTTCTCTACCCCGTACTCCTTCGCCACGTCCGCGTCCTTGAGCAGATCGTGGACTTCCACGGCGATCTTGTCCGACAGCCCAGCCACCTCGTTCAGCAGCTCGCCCGTCTCCTTGCAGTATGTGCACTCCATGGCCGGCACGGCCAGCGGGGATTGGTGCTGGGTAAAGTACACCAGCTTGACAGGGTCAACCATCTCCTTGGAGAAGTAGTCAACCAGGAAGCTGCGATCCTCATCCGAAATCAGCGACACATAATCCTCCTAACAGGATAGTTGCGCTCGGCAGGCAAAATCGACTGAGTACCTGCCCGGTAGCCGCCTAGTTCCTGACCAGAGCCAGGATCTCGTTTCGGCTGAGCACAAGTACCTTCTTACCCTCGAGGTCCACCTCGTCCCCGGTGTACTTGCCGTACAGGACTCGGTCGCCCTCTTTGACCTTTTCGCGAAGATCTTCATCGGTTCCGACGGCGATCACGACGCCAGTGCGGGGCTTCTCCTTGGCGGTATCCGGCAGGTAGAGGCCACCCGCTGTCTTCTGCGGCTCTCCGTCCTCATCCACGGCCACCAGTACACGGTCATCCAGCGGCTCGAAATGCATACCATTTCCCTCCATCATTCGTATCTTACTTTGAATTAATGCCGAGCAATCTGTCTATTTCCGATTGATTAAAGCCGACCACCGGTCGGTTGCCAATTAGGGTTACCGGCACTCCCATCTGGCCGCTGACGCGGACCAGGTCTCTAGCTGCGGCTTGGTCCTTGGAGACGTCCACCTCTCGGAACCGCAGCCCCTTGCTCTGGAAGTACTGCTTAACCCTGCGGCACCACGGTCAGGTAGGTGTTGTGAATACGACTATGCGTTGCTGTGTCTCGGCCATCAAGAGTTCCCCTTCGCACTAGTTGACGGGGCCGAGCTCGCCGCTCAACCCCGTTCTGTGCGCAATTATACCCGATGAGGGTAACGGTGTATACCCCTATGGGGTATATGAATTGTGTAGGAATGCTCGCGCCGACGGCAAACCCGGGCTGCTCCTTCCTTACTGGTAAATCACCACGGATGGAACCGGGTTCAGATTCATAACCTCGGTGGGTGTAAACATGTTAGCGTCTTGGTCATAGAACAGCTTGATGCCGGCGAAGTCAAACTGCCCCTGATCCATAACCGTCCGGTAGGTGGCCAGCTTCAGGGACTGAGATCCAAAGCCGTCCATGTCGAGCACCAGGTCCACGTTTGGGCTTCTGGTTATGTTCTGTTTGTCGGGCAGCATGTGCAGGGTGAATTGATGGACAATTAATACCTTGGGGGGAAGGCCATACTGACCGATCAGGCCATTAAGGTAGCTGATGGCGTAGTTCACCTCGTACGCCATGGTGTGGCCAATCTCAACCCCAGGCGTCTGGCCACTCCACATGTCGAACTCTGGATCCAGTGCCAGGTACACATCCGGCTGCTTCAGCCACGGCTGAAGGTAGGCTAGCTCATCCTGGACAGTGCTCTGTCCCAACTGGACGTCCAATATCAGCTTGAAGCCGTGGGCGCGAGCCTGCTGTAGCATAGACTCGATGATGTCCGGCGATTCCCTTCGCCGCCACATGCCATCGCTTCCCGGGCTGCCCTGGGCCACCACGGCCACCAGCTCATACGCGGGCACAACCCTCTTGTTCGTGAGATCGGCGTACGCAGCCGCCTGCCTCATCAGCCTTTGGGCCAGGTCATCCCCTGTGTACTGTCCCAGCACGCCCATTCTGGGATCGTTGGGATTGCCGTACCACGTCACCAGCAGGGTGTTCGATAGGACCGAGTTGGTCGCTGGATCGACCCCCGTGGAGAATATCTCTCGAGCTTGTGCAGTGGCTACTTGAAGCCCGAACAAGACGGTGAGCGCCACGGCCGCGCCGATCCAGAGAACCTGCCTCATTGACTGACGCCAAAAACAATCCCTGGACATACGCGACAACTCCAAGCAAGCATACCTTCTAACCCTGCAACATTAGCAATGCACATGCCTGATGCCTGTCACGCTCTTCCTCCAACTGCGTTATACAATATGTAGGGAATGAACATTTGCAACTCCTGAAGGCGAGCCGGATGGACGACGTTGTGACATCCGAGGCCACGCTGGTGCAGAGGGCCTCGGCTCGCGATGCTGAGGCGTTTGCCGATCTATACGAGCTTCACCTCGGCCGTATATTTCGCTATTTCTACTATCGCCTAGGACATCGGGAGGACGCTGAGGACCTGACGGAGCAGGTTTTCCTCAAGGCATGGCAATCAATCGACGGCTACGACTGTCGTGGGGTTCCGTTCTCCGCCTGGCTCTTCCGAATCGCTCACAATCTGCTGATCGACGAGAAACGGAGGCACCGAGAAACAGCGGAACTGGACGAGGCCCTGGAAATCGAGGACGCCGCGAGCACTCCTGAGGAGTTAACCCTGCTGCGTATGGAGTCGCGCGAACTGGCGGACGTTCTCCGCAGGCTATCTCAGCTAGAGCAGACCGTCGTGATCCTTCGGTTCTTCGAGGGGCTCGATCACCGCGCGGTGGCTGCCATCATCAACAAGAGCGAGGTGGCGTGCCGCTCGATCCAGTCTCGGGCACTAGCGCGACTGGCGGGCCATCTGGCGACCAGCGAAGGTGGAGAGGCATGAACACTCGAGGCGAACGACTCCAGGCGTGTCTGGACCAGATGCAGGTTGAAAGGCTCTCGGCAACCGAATTCATTCGCCTTCACCCCGAGGTGTCAGAGGATATCGTTGCGCTGCTCGTGACCGCTGATCGCTTCCGCCATGCTCCATTGGTGGCGCCGTCCCAACAGTTTAGGAGCGCCGCCCGATCGCGAATGTTGAACCTGATCTCGAGTGACTCCCCTCCCCCGCGCCGGCATGCCGCTCCCGAGTGGCTCAGGTTATTGTCGTGGCGGCGATATGGAGGGGCAGCCGCTCTCGCGAGAGTTGCTGCGGCGGTGGTGGCCCTTCTCTTCGTGTTCGGCGTAACCGCCGTGGCCGCATCCGAAGCCCTTCCCACCAGTCCACTCTATTCGACCAAGCTTGCCGTGGAGAACCTACGCCTTGCCATTGCCACGAGCGATGCGGAACGCGTACAGCTGCATCTGGACATGTCCGAGCAGCGGGCCGCCGAGCTCTCGGCCGTGGCTGACTCAGCGACGCCGGCCGACCTCGCGCGCGTAGCCGGCCTCTACCAGGAGGCGGTAGGGGCGGCTGTTCGCGAAGCCACAGCGACCCGGGAGACCGCGAACACCGTTGCCAGAGTAGAGTCCACTCTGACCAGGGAAGAGCAGCAATTAAAGCAGACCCTGGCTCGCTTGAGCGACGCGACTCCCGCGAGGCAATCCGCGGTCCAGCAAGCGCTCGGGTTCCTCGAGCAGGAGCGTACTCAACTGCAACAGCGTGCTGGAGAGGACTCTCTCAACTCGTCTGGTCACTCTGGACAGCCGGGGGCGGCAGAGCAGCCGCGCCGGCTGCAGGAGCCTCCGCCGGCTGTGACGCCGAGCTTGCCCGCATCGGCGACCGAAGAACCTCTTCCCGCGGCACTCCCAGATATGACACCGGGCCCATCTGCCGGCGAAGGATCCGGATATCGGGACCCGCGGCAGAAACAAGGGAGCGTGCTCGATGCTACCCCAGGACCCGCACCTTCGACGCCAGGCCCAACGGTGGTGCCTGCAGAGGAGACTGAGACCGTGGCTGCGCCCATTGACAGTCCTACCCAGGATACGCTTTCGGTGGAGGAGCTACGTCGGTCGGGCCAGCCCCCAGCGGATACGCCAGTAGCTACACCGGCCGGGGGCCAGCCGGCACCGAGCGATTCGACTGGGGCCGCTGGCCTCGGGCCTCAGCAGAATGCGGATGCCACATCTGGCCCCTCAGCATCGGGCGGCCCGATGTCT
>JAJYKO010000702.1 GCA_021788565.1 Chloroflexota bacterium | reverse complement strand
GGAGTTGAGGACAAAAAGCCGCTTGAAACCGCTGGCCACCAGGCTGTCGGCCAGGTCATTCAACACGGCGATGTACGTGCTACTCCTGAACGAGAGGGCGCAGGAGAAGAGGTGGTGACCGGAGATCCCGACGCTGAGCACGGGCGCTACGACCACCGGCACCTCCGCCGAGGCCAACTCCGCCGCCCTGAGGGCCACCGCCTCTCCAAGCAGAGTATCGGTGTTCAGCGGCAGATGGGGACCGTGCTGTTCCGTCGAGGCGGTGGGAAGAACAACGGTGGCGTTCGGGGCCAGTTCCCGCACCTCCTCGCGCGTGAGCTCCCCTAGACGCAAGACGTTAGCCATTTGACTCCTCCAGGCGGTCATCCGCGGATGGCATGGTAGTAATCGAATATGTTGTGTTCCATCGCCGGTAGGTCTTTCGGTACCGCCCCACTGAACCGTGGTAGAAGGATGGAGATGAAATGAATGGTCGACACTGGGCTTGCTCTCGGGCTGGTGTCATCACACGCCAGTCTCTGGGAGTTGGCTTGTGCTCGACCCTTCGACTCAATTCTGTCACAACACCGGCTGTACCGCCAGGGGGAAGGTCGGGGAAGGCAACATCGCCATCCATAGTGAGAAGGAACGCCGCTACATCTGCCACGTCCGCAAGCAGACCTTTGCCGCGACCAAAAGCACGCCCATCTGCCGGCTGCACACGGAGGCGGAACTGATGAGCTTGGTGCTGACCTTGCTGGCCCAGACGTCCGCTCCTGCGCCCTGAGCCTGGCCATCCTGGTGTGCGTAGACGGGCTTGCCAGCTACGTCACTGCCTTCCTGCTGGTGTTTCGGAACCCTGTTCACCGGGGGCCGAGGTCGGCCGAGACTGGTGCTGGAGAAGGGGTTGCTGCTGGGGCAGGTGATCAAGCACTATGCCCAGCGGCGGGTGGTGAGCGTGCCTCAGCGAGTGGTACGAGGCACTGGCGAATCCATCGGGGCTGTGCTGGAAGCTACCCGGCCGGGGCGGAAAGGGCATCAACACCGCCTACATCGAGCGCCTCGACGCTACCTTCCGGGCGGCCCTGGTCCCTCTGGTTCGTCGGGGCCGAGCCCTCCTGTGTAAGGGGGCGGTCTTCACACCTGGTTTGTACCTGGTTGGCTGCACCTACAACTTTGTCTCGCCTCACGACTTTCTCCGCTTGGCTGCTGCGCCGGGATCGGGTCACCAGTGACAGGAGCGCACCCCGGCCGTGGCCGCTGGTCTGACCGATCATCCCTGGACGATGATGCAACTGCTGAGCTACTAGGTACCGCTGCCTGCCTGGGTAGCTCCGAAGCGTAGAGGCCGCCCGCCCAAACAGCCCTCCCCACCACTGGTGGTCGGGCCACTGCCTCAAGCCCCACCAAAACTACTGATCCCGGCGGTGGCAGCATGACCACGGGTAAGTGGGGCGCTACCGCCCAGGGTGAGTAGTGCGTAATCCATTTTACTCGCCCCGTCGTAGTCCTCGACCACTGCCTTGCGCTGAATGATTATCATCTGGCAGGGTTCCTTATCCCCCTCCGAGAATCTTCAGAATCAGAACTCTTTCCCCATCCCGAAGTCTGGTCTCTGGACGAGCTAGGCTGCCTTCGACCATAAACATCGCATTCCCGATTACTGGTGATAGGCGAGGGAACTGCTCGCGCAGCGCAGCGATGAGATGGGAGACCGTCCCACCCTCAGGCAACGACGCCGAGGCGCGGGATGTTCCGGCTACCCCGTTCAGGGGTGGAAGGAACTCCACAGTAACGTTCATGGGATCCCTCCGGTTCGAGCGGTGTTGCCACTCAAGCGGCACTACTGCCGACTATCCTATAAGTTACCACACCCACATCCTGGGCCGGCCGATTCGATGGCTCCGGCTCTGGCCGAGGGGGTGCAGGGCACTGGATCACCTCTCGTGCCCACAGACAATCCCGGCAAACGGGATCAAGATTCCCAAAACAGTCCTCCTCGTTGCTGACGGATAGGTCGCACCCTCCGCACTCCGCGCACGGCGAGAACGAAAATCGTTGAGCGTGTCCGGAACACCTTCGCTGCACCACGCGACTTCAAGTGACGAGCGAAGTGCTCACCTGGTCACGTCACGGCCCACGCTCAGGATCGTTCATCCCCCTGGGATATCGAACACGGATACCTCGTCCCCATCCTGCAAAATTGTCATGAGGTCAGATCTTCGCTGATTCACCATGATCAACGTTCCAATGGGGACGATTCTCATCAACTCTGGATGCACCTGGAAATAGCTGAGCACCTGCTGTACTCGGGTTCCGTCCAGCAGTTCGACGGACCTGATTTCGGCGACCGGCGGCCCCCTGAATGCGGAAAATAGCTTCACTGTAACTTTCAAATCCCGGGCTCCCCAACTCCGCGAAGGACGAACTGCCTTGAAGGTTCCAATTTTCCTATTCGCGCCTGCAAACAAGCCTGAGCTGACGAAGCGCGGGCATACCGATGGCAGATCGCGCCCCACCCGAGTTGGCCTTAAAACGCGACCGTCCAGGGAGCCCGCGCTCGCCCATCTATGTATCTGACTCGCGATCTCGGTGTTTTGGTGATCAGACGGCTGACTGGCCGTAAATGTCCTTGGCCACGTCTATTAGCCCGAGCATCATTAGCGACCCCAATGTTGGTTTCCCGGTGTTTTCGTCCCAGCCGATCATGTCGTAGAAGTTCTGAGCCAGAAGCTTGGTATCTATGTCCACGCCCGCGGTGGGACCCTCCTTTGGCGCAGGATGGCCGACCGACCTGGGCGGGATGACGAAGTCTGCCGGCGTCAGACCCTCACGAACGTTGAACGCCTGCCTCATATCGATGCTGCGCATCCCGGCGTAGAGCTGGTTCTGTCCCTTGAAGCTCCATCCGGTCACTGCTTCGACCATGTCGGCCTGGGTCTCCGGGGCTGCCCCTGACAGCGAGAGGAACATGCACAGCCCCGATGCGTTGTTCACCTCCTGGCTGGCGGTCAGGACGATGTCCAGGAACCCGGTACCCTTGTAGTTGTACTTGGGTTGTGAAGGGTCGAAAGCTTGGAGCATCGCGAGGGAGCCCTTCACGTGCCGTGCCGGTGTCGGGTCGGTGGCGTACGTGCGGCCGTAACCTGGCGCGAGCTTCGGGTCGTGCATCGGCAGCTCAATTCCACCGACAACCTGCAGATATTCGGCTCCTTTCCCCCACTTCTGTGCCGCACGAGCGGAACCGAGAGCCAGTATCTTTCCGCATCCGGTCGCATCGGCGATCTTCTGCGTCAGAGCGACAATCGCGTCGCCGCTCCCCCACTTGGCCTCGATGCCGTCGAGGTCATCCTTGGTCAGAACCCCATTCTCATAACACTCGATGGCCCAAGCAACGGTCCCTCCCGTCGAGATTGTGTCCAGGCCGTATCTGTTGCAGATCTCGTTGCACTTCATCATGGCTTCAGCGTCATCGTTGAGGCACAGAACCCCGAACGCGGCCGCCGTCTCGTATTCGGGCCGCTCAGTCTTACCCAGCGGCCACTTGCCGCCATTTACCTCATAGTCGGCACCGCAGCCGAGCGGGCAGTGAGAGCAAGCGTACTTCTTGGTCTTGTAGTTAGCGTCGAAGGTGGGAGAGCCCATCTTGGCGGCTTTCTCCTCGTCGAAGTCAATGATCCCGATGCCGCCCCAATTCTTCACAGGCGAGTCTCCGCTCAGCGCCGACGGAGTCGTAAAGGCGCCTGTCCCGTACTCCGAGAAGCCAGCTACCATCTCCTTCAACGGGCCGGTCTTCATCGCGGAGCTAATTCTCTTGTTCAGCTCGTTCAGCTTTGGCTGGTTCGCCACTGGGATCTTTGCCGTCCCGTGCACGGCGATGGCTTTCAGCTTCTTTGATCCCATAACTGCTCCGGAGCCGCCCCTCCCGGGAGCCCGATGCCCTTCGTTGATGGGGCACGAGAGCAGCGAGAGGTGCTCCCCCGCCGGTCCGATCACCGAGGCGCGCAGGTCAGGCTCGCCGGTCTCCTTGATCAGTGCGTCGAGCGTTTCT
>JAJYKO010000701.1 GCA_021788565.1 Chloroflexota bacterium | reverse complement strand
TCCGATCTATCGCCTTGACCACTTGATGCACCTGCGGGTGCTCGTACACGTGCCATCCATTATTGGTGGGGCTCTCGTCTCGCCACGACTGCAACTGCTGCACCCAGTCGAAGTGCTTTGTCCGTTCCACCCTGTCCAGCAGCATCTGAAGGACCACGCGGGCATCCCCGACTATCGGCACGTCCACCCTGACGTTCCGGCCCATCTCGTTCAGGTCGATGTCCACGTGGACTATCTTGGCCTTTGGTGCGAACGACGAAGGCTTGACCGCCACCCTGTCGTCGAACCGCATCCCGACCGCTACGACCAGGTCCGATTCCTCGACGGCTTGATTGCACCAGAAGTGACCGTGCATGCCCAGCATTCCAAAAGCAAGCCGGTGGCTCTCAGGCAACGCGCTGATGCCAAGCAGTGTCGTCACCACAGGGGTGTCCGTCTTCTCGGCTAGCGCCAGAAGCTCGCTGGTAGCACCAGACTGCAACACTCCGTGCCCCACCAGCAGCACCGGCTTCTTCGCCTCCGAAAGCATCTTCGCGGCGAGCCTTACTCCGTGATCGTCTTTTAGAGGTGGCTTCGGCAAGCGGTGAACCAACCCGTTGGAAGGTCGCACGTAGACGGTCTTGCCGTTCTGCACATCCTTTGGTAGATCCACCAACACGGGGCCCGGCCGGCCGTCCTGAGCAACGTGGAAAGCCTCCCGAATCACCGCGGCGAGTTCGTCCACATGCCTGACGAAGTAGCTTCTCTTCGTGATCGTTCGGGTGATGTTGGTCGTGTCCACTTCCTGGAACGCCATTCGGCCAACCGAGCTAGTGGCCACCTGGCCTGTGAAGGCCACGATCGGCACAGAGTCGAGGTAAGCGTTCGCGATGCCAGTGACCAGGTTCGTGGCACCCGGGCCGGAAGTCGCGAAGCAAACCCCCACCTCCCCGGTCGCTCGAGCATATCCATCGGCGGCCATGGCGGCGTTTTCCTCGTGTCTGACCAGGACGTGATGAAGGGCGGGATAAGAGGATAGAGCGTGGTACAAGGGGAGAACCGACCCACCTGGGTAACCGAATACAGTGGTGACTCCCTCGTCCAGAAGGCTCTGGCAGACGATTGCCGCACCGGTCAGTAGCATCGCCTCCTGCTTGGACGTCGCTTCGTTCAACAGCTCGACGGTATCAACAGCCATGGTGTTTTCCTTTCCCCAAGATTTCTCTCCACCTGCCCTCAAGCTCTTGGGTAACGGGTCTCACCACTGGCTCGCGGCGCACAACAAAAAACCCGTCCCCTACAAGGGACGGGATGCATTGCGTCTGCTCCCGCGGTACCACCCTAATTAGCGTAACCGCTCTCTCGTGGGGTACGTATTCATACCCCCGTCTCAACTAACGGCTGACGAGGCCGGCCAAGTCTACTCGATCTTCTGGATCTTTCGGTTGGCAGCTCGGGAAGGATTTTCAGCGGGCACCCCACATCCGGTCACACCGACCCCGGACTCTCTGAGTGTAGTGCTACCGCCTACTCGTTTCCGTCAAAGCCTTTGGGCAAGTGGTATTTGATTGCCGCGTATCATAATGGACGCGAAACACCATGTCAAGCATTTTTCGGCAGCTTCGTCAACCATTTTCGCAAAGGCTCGTCCAAACTCACCGCTCAACGGCAGCCATACCCTCAAGGGCCTCGCGAATCTCCTCCACCGCCTCGGGCTTCAGCGGCTCCTGCGGTCGAATCGGGTGCCCCACGTCGAAGCCCTGGATCTGAAGCCCGGCCTTTATACAACCTGCCAGCGAGTACTTCTGAAAGAGCTCGTTGATTCGCCAGAATGGCTTCTGGAGAGCCATGGCCTCGTCCCAGAGCCCCTCTCGAGCCAGTTGGTAGAGCCTCACACTCTCGGCGGGCAGCAAGCAGGCTGGGCCGGCCATCCAGCCCACGCCGCCGATCCGGAACACCAGCACGGGCACGTGAGCTGAGGCACTGAAGATCTTCATCCGGTCCCCAACCCGGTTGACCAGTGTCAGAAGCCTGCCTGTATTCGCGGAGGCATCCTTGATATAGCGAATGTTGGGTACGGCGCTCAGCTTTTCGACCACGTCGATGCTGAGCTCCCCACCCAGCAACCCCGGGTTGGTGTAGAGCACGATGGGACACGAAACCGACTGCGCTATGGTGCGGAAGTAGCTCTCGACACCCGAAGGGCTGACAGGGAAGAGGGTTTGAAGTATCAGCACCAGGCCGTCCGCCCCTAACTCCACGAACCGCCTCGCCTGGCGCACCGCCTCAGCGGTGGAGTAGGCAGCCACGCCCGGCAGCACGGGGACCCGCCCGGCGGCAGCATCGACGGTGATGCGCACGATCTCCTGGCGCTGCTCGAAGGATAGGTAGGCAAACTCCCCTGTACTCCCCAACGGGCTGACGCCTTGAACCCCCTTCGCGATCAGGTGCTCCACCAGATCGCGCAACACCTTCTCGCGGACGGCACCGCTGTTCTCGTCGATGGGCGAAACCAGATACGGGAAGATCCCCTCAAACTCCCCAGGCTTCATACCGCTTACTCCTCGGAGAGATCCAGGCCAGTCCGATTAGACCACTATCGCGCCGCTCTGTAAACAGGAGTTGCGGGTCCACTCCTCACATCCACACGAAGTGCTTGCCGGTGGTTCCTACCCCCCGTATGTCAGAACGCGGCCCCACAGGCTCTTCGTGCCCCAGATGCCCGACCGCAGGCACTCCAACTGGACGATCTGGCTGTGGTCAACGAACAGGTTCACCTCAGCACCGTAGTTCTTGATATACCAGGCGAACACCTCAGGGTCGGCCGCCTCGAACATCACCTTCTCCAGCCCCAGGGCATCCACGATCCTGGCGGGCACGTCAGTTCGCCACGCGTGCACGCTCTCCGTGATCCCCTCAGACTCGATCATGATCATGTAGGCGCCGGCCTCCAGGTACCGCTTCGCCTTCGCGATCGCCCAGCCTGGGTCGCTGGTCCCCTCGGTCTCAAGCTCCTCCGGAGTCGTGGCTCCCCCCGCACCGAACTGGATCCCAACCTCGGGCTTCGGCTTCAGGCCAGCCTTCTGAACTTTGTCGATCAACCTCAGAATGGCGTCTGTGGGAATGGTGATGAACCCCGCCGAGATCTCCAGAATGTCG
This sequence comes from Chloroflexota bacterium, assembly GCA_021788565.1. The sequence goes on along the minus strand of JAJYKO010000701.1, from coordinate 894 downwards.
AACCCCAGCTCCCTGCAATCGTTGATGTAGCGATCGACCGCGTCCGGCCCCTGGGTCAGCACGTACTCGATGAACCCCCCAGTTGAGACCACCACGTTGTACTGGTGACAGAGATCCGTGATTTCCCTGACAGCTTTGGTTGGCATCAGGGTGAAGGAACCGCCGGCGAACTTCAGGCTGTCCACGTAGTACCCCATGGTGTCCAGGATATCCTGAAGGTACCTCGTCCCCATCACGGAGTAGTACGGGCCGCGAATTTCCGTGATCCCGCGCTGTCTCGGTTTGGGCGGCCGGTCATTCATCCGCAAATACCGAAATCCACGCTCGTTATCGACCTGAGACATCATTGCCTCCTCATGCCGCTTTCCTTCGCTGGCGAGCCGCGTCCGAAAGATCGTCGCTGGACGCTCGCACCACGAACTCGGCCAGCTGTTCCCTCAGCACTCCATGGCCCTCTCGGGCCACCCGAAACGATGAAAAGCGCCGCCGTCTGCCTGCCACCCCGACCCACCTGCCCGTCATCCCGACCCGCCCCCCCGTCATCCCGAGCCGCAGCGAAGGATCTCCTCGTCGGGTAGGCGCGATTCATTCTCGTACGACTCATGGCGGGTTATTCACCGGCGGCGATCGCCCATTTCCGCCTCCCACAGGCATAATCCGGTCCAGACCATACAAGTAGCCGCGGGGTCCAGCCCGCATGTCCTCGCTCCAAGGCCACGCCCGGTTGAACCCCGCGGCTACGGGATCTACCACGCCAGTTTCTACGCGGCGGCCTCCACGTCCGGCTCCACGTTACGATCCCTGATGGGCACATACGAAACGTCCATTGGCCCCACGTACTCCGCCCGCGGACGAATCAGCCGGTTGTTTGCGTATTGCTCCAGAATGTGCGTG
>JAJYKO010000700.1 GCA_021788565.1 Chloroflexota bacterium | reverse complement strand
TGATCGGTTGGAAAGAATTGTGACTAATCTCCTCTCAAACGCGCTAAAATACTCGGGTCCGTCCACCGATGTAACGGTGCAAGTCTCTCTCCAGGGCGAGTCAGTGGTCACATCGGTATCGGACCATGGCGAGGGGATCACGGCCTTGGATTTGGCGCAGCTATTCCACCGCTACGGGCGAACCGAACAGAGCCGCCGCCGTCAAGACAGTCTAGGGCTTGGGCTCTTCATCACGAAAGGGCTGGTCGAGGCTCACGGTGGCCGAATTTGGGTCGAGAGTGAGGTGGGAAAGGGTAGCACCTTCCATTTCAGCCTACCTGTGGCAAGCTAGCATGGCCATTTCCCAGCACACATCCTGCACGCCCAAGTTATAGATTACCTTCCGCGAGCATCAGGTAGGTCATGGAGGTCTTGCCGTGAAGCGTCTCCTGGTAAGCGTACTTCTGGCTGTGATCTCGACACTCACGGTCACCGGCGTGGCCGGAGCCCAGACCGCTCCCCATTTCGTACTTGGCTTCCAGTTTCTGGCAAGTCAAATACCCACCGTAGTCGGCTCCCCGCTGGACGACGAACACTTCGATCCAGTCACGGGCGACTCGATCCAGCATACGACGACCGGTCTCATGGTCTGGCGCAAGTCCGACAACGTTACCGCCTTCACCAACGGGAGCACCACGTGGCTGATAGGCCCCCTCGGGCTGCAAAGCCGGCCTAACAACGTGCGCTTCGACTGGGAGACGGCGCAACCCACAACGCTTCCGTCCAGCGCGGTCAGCCTGTCGTTCATTCGGTCAACAGGCAGCAATTGGATCGGGCAGGGCTCTGTCCAGAATACCCGTAGCGTCCCGATGGACGTCGAGGTCGACGCCGTGGGTTACGCTTCGCCTGGTGGGGTCCCGCTAATCGACGCGCCTACCACCTACGTGCTCAACCTCGCACCGGGAAGTTCGAAGAGCTTCGCCGTCGCCGTACCGTTCTCCGGCCCGGTCGGCAGTTGGGGTATCTCGGTGACGTCGCAACCCACTTCGGACCGCGCGACCTTCTCGATGGACATCGGCACAAGTCATAAACTGAACGTCGACCCGAGGCTGGCAGACGCGGTGAACGCGCTGCGCGCCGTCGACAACGGGGACTGGGAGGTCAGGGTAGCAGCGGAGCATAACGTGAAGATTGTCCGTGCCGGCTCCAACCCCGGTGTGCTTGGCGACTTCGATCCCGCCACAAATACGGTGACGATCTCCACCACGCTGGACTCCACGTCGGCCTGGGTGCGTGCGACGGTCCTGTCTCACGAACTGCAGCACGCGGCAGATAACGCCGCGGGCGCCATCCCCACCACGCCGATGCAGTGCTATCGGGAGGAGGCTACGGCCTTCCAACGACAGGCGACGGTGTGGACCGCCCTGTGGAAGAACAACCTCCCCCCCAACGTCGACTTGATGCACGCCGAGATGAACGACATAGCCAGCACCATCGCGAATGACCCGCAGGCTTTCGCCGAGCAGTTGGTCCAGCGTTACCACTCCGAATGCGGACAGATCCAGCAACCGTCACAGGTGATGCCGTGAGGTGAGCTAGCGATTCGCTGCTTGCGGTCGTTGGCTACCGGCCGCTAGCCAGCCAGTCAAAAACCATGCGTGAGATCTCCGCCTCAGCCGGCACCGCCTTGGCGGGGTTGATGCCCTGGCTCATGAGAACGATCACGTAGGGTCCATCGCCCGCGAACACGATGCCACCGTCGTTCCGAACGTCGGCCAGTTCGCCCGTCTTGTGGGCTACCCTCGTGCCGGCGGGTAGATCGGCCGGCAGACGGTCATTTATCTTCTGACGGAGCAGGACATCTGTCATCTCGTCGCTCGCCTTCGGACTGAGAAGGTCACGATTGGCGAGCAACTCGAAGAAGTGCAGCATGTCGTTAGGGGTGGTCACAAAGTCTTTTCCATCCCACGTCGTCTCGTTCATGCCCAACTTCGACGCGGACCGCAGCACCCCGTTCCAGCTACCCACCTGTCTGGCCAGCGCGTAGGCGGCTATGTTGCTGCTGGCAGTTATCATTCGATCTACCGCATCGCTCACAGTTAAAACCTGCCCCGGCGACAGCTTGTCCCACTCGTCTGCCTCAGCCATGTCCCCGGCCTCGATCGTGATCTTCTCGTCGCCGGACAGCGTTCCCCGCTCCATCGCCTGGTAAACCCTGTACATGACGAGGACCTTGTAAAGGCTGGCAGTCGGAAAGACATGGTCCGCGTTGATCGAAACCGTCTGGCCGCCTTTCAGATCGAGGACCGCGACACCATAGGTGCCGTCCAACCCCGAGACGTAGCTCTCCAGCTCCTCTGTCAGCGAAGCAGGGGTGGGGGAGGCGGTGGGCTTGGGCTGGACGGGATCGTCGGCGGGCTGCGGGGCCCGGCGGCCCTGCGATGCGACCGGCCCGACCAGCTTGGAGGGCGGATTCGGGTTACCCGGCGCGGCGGCCGCGGATGCCACCTGTGCGGTTGGATCCTGAGGCGCGCCGAACCCATCGGATAGCTGCGCGTGCAGAAACAGGGCAAGCACCGCCAGGAGCAGGCCGTGCATCAATAGCCGGACTCCTGCCGGCGTACCTTTCCCTGGGGTTCGCTGCGCGCGGCGCCTGGGCCGTGCCGGCCGATCACGCCGATAAGCCACGACACTGCTCCTGAATGTGTCGGGCGAACGCCTGCCTTTCACTGAGCGCCATGAAACCGTCCGCGACAACTATGCGGGGCGCACTCGCCCCGAATCAATCGCCTAAGTGCCAGAGTGAGAATCACCGGAGACCTGAAGCGGTGACCAGGTTCATCTGCTTGATTCCGCGGCACAAGCTACCACAGCTTGCCTCCACCGACAACAGGCAAAGATCTTGTTCTTCAGCCACACGGAGTGAAAATCACCTGAAACGCGCTGTTAGGAATGGGTGCGCGGCCGGCGGGCGTGTGCTAGAGTAGCAAGACTAACTGCCACCCCTGACATAGGAGGTATAGAGATGCCACTGGTACGTATCGATCTATGGCCCGGGCACGGTCGGGAAAAGAAGGACGCCTTGATGCGAAACGTCACGCGGGCCGTGGTCGAATCGATCGGCTGCCCGGCCGATGCCGTGGAGATACTGATCAACGAGACCGACAAGGCCGACTGGTCGCGAGGCGGCATCTCCCACGCCCAGCGGCAGGCCAACGCGGAGAGCCAGCCGCACTCCTGAGAGGCACTCCGGCCGACCGATGGGATAGATATCACCGCCGCGGTTCAGATCCCCGCACTGGATGTACAGCTGGGCGGCCCGTGAGGCCGCCTCACTATGTGTGTGGTTCGGGGTTGGGCTGGTCCTGTCCTCCCGCCTCGGGCCTCCCCCGCCTGGCTTCGCGGTCGCGCACTATCACAAGGGCTAACAGCGCAAACACGAAGAAGACTAGGAGCATCATGGCGATGCTCTGGAGCGTCTGAATCACCGAACCGTAGACCTCCAGCACCCACCGATCTCTCGTAAGCTCCAGCGCCCGCTCGCCGGGTGCTGGCGGCGAGAGATATTTCTGAAGCGACCAGACCTGGGTGCCGCTGCCGATACCCACCACGTAGATGGCGAACTGGAGGTATCTCGTCCAGGCACGGCTCACGTCCTCCTGGATGACGCGGCGAACTATTTGGTCGACGGGCGGAGTAAAGATGAAGACGACGATCGAGGCAACTACGAACGAGATGACAAAGGTGGCGATTAGTAGAGTGATCACGGCCAACCTCCCCTCAGGCTCGAAGGGCTAAACGGGCAGGCCAATATTGATATGGTCTATCATACGTACTTAAACGCAATTTCGTCAACCCGCCCACGGCGATTAGGCGTGTCGCCGGCTGGGGCTGGCTACTACCCGCCCACCACCCTGTTCCGGTCAGCTGATTCGGGAGCGGTCGCGTCAAGGTGGACGATGCAGTAGTCACACCCGGCGATGGCATGGGTTCGTGCCTGGACGTCCTCGGCAATGCGGTCCGCGTCTTCCACAGTCATGCCCCTGGATACCAGG
>JAJYKO010000699.1 GCA_021788565.1 Chloroflexota bacterium | reverse complement strand
GAGAATGTGACCCGCCTCAAAGAGGACCTGGGCACCGACCCCAAGGTCTATTACATCGTTTAGGAGGAGGCAGCCATGAGCAAGATATGGAAAGGTGCGGCCGCTCTGATCTGGGCGGTGCTCTTTGCGATCGGGGCCTGGGGGGTGGTGCTGCGCTTCGACATGGGGCACCGGCTTGCCGACTACACCAGCTACGTTCCCTGGGGTCTGTGGGTGGCCGCGTACATCTACTTCATCGGCCTCTCGGCCGGGGCCTTCCTGCTCTCCACGCTGGTCTACGTGTTTGGCGTCAAGCGGCTGGAGCGGGTCGGGCGCTTTTCGCTCTTCCTGGCCCTGGTGACGCTCTTCATGGCCCTGCTAACTATCTGGTTTGATATCGGCCATATGTGGCGCTTCGTGGAGGTGTACGCGCGTCCCCAGTTCCACTCCATGATGGCCTGGATGGTCTGGCTCTACACCGCCTATTTCGTCCTTCTCATCTTCGAGACCTACTTTGCCCTGCGGCGGCACCTGCCAGATTGGTCGAAGCTCCCCGGTCTGCGGGGGGCGGTGGCCCGGGGGCTAATCTTGGGCCGCCAGAAGCCGCTGAGTGAGGCCGAGGTCGCTCGAGACAACCGCATCGTGCGGTGGCTGGGTGGCATCGGTGTGCCGTTGGCCATCGCCTTCCACGGAGGAGTGGGCGCCCTCTTCGGCACCGTGTTGGCGCGAGAGCTCTGGCACAGCTCCCTCTACCCAATCATGTTCCTGACTGGGGCCCTCCTTTCCGGCGGCGCTCTTCTCACGGGCCTGGTGGCGTTCTTCTGGAGCGAGAGAGACGCTGGCTGGAGGGATACTGTCACCCTTCTCGGCCGCGTGGTCCTGGGACTTCTGGCCTTTGACACCGTCCTGGAATGGGCGGAGTATTCCATCCCCATGTGGTACGGTGTCGGCAGCGCTTACCAGCAGCTGCTAAACGTCCTCTTTGGTCCTGAGTGGTGGGTATTCTGGCTGGTGCATATCGCGGTTGGCGTGGCGGTACCGGCAGTCTTGCTCCTGGTCGCACCGCGGAGCCCCGTGGCCGTCGGCCTTGCTGGCTGGGCGGTCGCGGTTTCGTTCCTGGCAGTGCGGCTCAACATGGTCATCCCGGCCCTGGTGCAGCCGGAACTCCAGGGGTTGCAGTGGAGCTACCACGACAGCCGGCTCGTTTTCAACTACATGCCCAGCCTCTTCGAGTGGCAGGTTCTTCTGTTCGTGGTCACGTTGGGGGTCGGGTTGCTTTTCCTGGGTAGCCTCGTGCTTCCCCTGGGGAACCGAACCGTCGCTATGAGGCAGGCCGCGCTCCAGTCGACGAGCAAGGAGGTATAGGGATGACATTCCGAGAAGTGGTGGAACAGAAGCTGACGCGTCGTTCCTTCTTCAAGATCGCCGGGGCCGGGACAGCGGGCCTCGCCGCCTGGGGGACCGGCACAATGTCCCTTCGCCCCGTGGCAGCGGACGAGAGGACGGTGCTCCTCCAAAACGAACAGAAGCTGGCCTACAGCGCATGCACCATGTGCCCAGCGGAGTGCGGCCTTGCGGTTAACGTCGAGAACGGCATCGTCTCGGCCATCTATGGCAACGAGCACGTGCCGTACAACGCCGGCACCGTCTGCGCCAAGGGATCCGCGGGCATCCAGATGACTTACAGCCCTTACCGCCTGCAGAACCCGCTCATGCGCGTGGGCGAGCGCGGCGAGGGCAAGTTCAAGCAGGTCAGCTGGGATGAAGCCCTGAGCTTCATCGCCAAGAAGCTGGTGGATATCAAGCGCCAGCATGGACCAGAGGCCGTCATCATGGACACCGGCGACGTCACCGACGGCGACGCCTACTACCGGTTATTCTACGCGTATGGCACGCCCCACTGCACCCAGCACGGGGCCATATGCGACACGCCGCGCCGGCTCGGCCCCGCCCTGGTGGACGGGGGATGGCGCATCGAGCCGGACCTCATGCGTCCGGCACTGGTGCGGCAACCGGATGGCTCGCTGAAGAACGACTACTCGTACAGCTCCAAGCTCATCATCTACGTCGGTTGGAATCCCTTCACCGCCACCCGTATCAACTACGAATCCCGCGGCACGGTGGCGGCGCGGATCAACGGGGCGAAGATCGTCGTGGTGGACCCGGCCCTCAGCAACACCGCGGCCAAGGCGGATAAGTGGCTCCCCATCCGGCCGGGCACGGACGCCGATCTCTTCGCCGCCATGCTCCGGTACATCCTCGAGAACGACGATCCCAACAACCCTTACCGTCGGTACATCGACTGGTCCGTGAAGGACTCCGTAGATAGCTGGGACGAGTTCATGGGGGCCTTCCGAGGTTGGTGGACCAAGAAGGATCCCGTCAATGGCCTGCCCTACTTCTCCTTGGACTGGGCGGCCCAGCGGACCGGCCTCGCGTCCACGGACATCGCCTCGCTGGCCGACGAGTTCGGACGGACCAAGCCCGCGGCGCTGGTATGGGGCATGAACGGCATCGGCCACCACTACAACGGGGGCGTCGCCAGCATCCTGGGCATCGTGCTGGACGTCATCACGGGCAACTTCGAAACGCCGGGCGGCGTCATCGACATGGGCCTGGTGCGCTCTTCCAAGGTGGGCAGCGCCAACGGTTCGTCGTGGTTATCACGCAAGGTGACGCGTACAGTGGGCAGCACCCAGGTGACCGCCACGCAGAACGATCTCCACCTGGATCACATGGGCGACTGGCCGTCGGCGTGGTGGGACGCCCTGGGGGATTATCCGCGCCGGTTCGTGGATGGTGTCACGCTGCGCTACGGCGCCTTCCGCGGCTACCAGTATCCCATCAAGGCTTACATCTTCCGCACCGGCAACGTGGTCATCACCGGTTCGGCCACCTATGCCTGGCAGGACGCCCTGACGGCCAAGGATGCCCAGGGTAACTACAAGGTGGATCTGCTGGTGGGGATCGACACCCCCTACCTGGAGACGGGGATGTATGCCGACGTGCTGCTTCCCGAGGCCGGGTACCTGGAGCGGATGAGCCTCTCGGACATCTATCCCTCCCACCCGCTGCTCTACCTGCGCGACCGGGTGATAGCTCCGCTGCACCAGTCCAAGACCCCGTACGAGATAATGATCGGCCTGGCGAAGGCCATGGCGGCGGCCGGCGATACGGACATTCAGGCCAAGGACTTCTGGGAGAAGTACCCCACCGAGGAGTCCTTCGTCGACGACTGCCTGACGCCGGCGCCCGGCATGCTGAACGTGGGCACGCCACTCCCTTACCCGAAGTATCCGGAGGGCTACAAGATCCTCGGCACACCGGACTCTCTGGAGGCGGGCCAGGTGAAGGTGGATGACAAGAACAAGACCGTGCAGGGCGATCCGGTCACGGTAAAGTGGCTCCGTGACAACTACGGCGTTGCCAGCTGGCCCATGGCCTGGGGCCGCCACAAGGCATCTGGCGGTGGTGTCCTGGCCACCTCCACCAAGAAGTTCGAGTTCCACTTCCACCGGCTCGAGCAATACAACAAGCTCATCGACCAGGCAGGAGGCGAGGTCCCGGCGACCCTGAAGACCTCGGGACTCCAGCGCTATCCGACCACGTTCTACTGGTACGAAACCGTCTGGAACCCTTACACCAACCCAGATTACGCCAAGTACTTCAAGGAGTACCCCTTCCAGGTCATCTCGGCGCGTATCCACCAGACTATGTCGGCGACCCAGATGGTGGACTGGCTGGGTCGGATCTCCGTGGAGGACACCTGGCTACCGCTCAACGATGACCGGGTGTATCATCCAGAGGTGATGGGGCCCGGCGGTCCGACCCCTGTGAGCGCAGAGCACCGGTTGCCATCCGGCGCCTGGTCCGTCGCGGTGATTCAGATGAACCGCCAGGACGGCGAGCGGATTGGCTTGAAAACCGGCGATCTGGTGGAGCTGGCCAACCCCCTCGGGAAGTCCACCAGGGGCAAAGTCTACCTCGGCGAGACCGTTCGTCCGGGCGTGCTTCGCATGCCCTTCGGCGGTGGGGGTCGCTTCTCGCCGGGCGTC
>JAJYKO010000698.1 GCA_021788565.1 Chloroflexota bacterium | reverse complement strand
GCGAAAGCGCATGAGCCCCTATCCCACCAAGAACCAAAGCCATCGCAACTGGACCCAGCCACGGTGGCCGGTGCGCGACGTCATCTTTGTCATCCCTGGTACACCCTAAGTCAACGGTATTGGCCTAGACATCCAATATTTCTCGGGCGATTTGGGGACCACGGGGAGGGCCGCAGGCCAGGTGTGGGAGAGCGGGAACCCACCTGTGAGATCGGCAGGCTTAGCGCTTGGTGGGGGCTGCTGCGAAGAGTGCGTTTTCCCTGCTAGAGCGAGTTTTGTAGGTGGCCCGCGAGACAAGGACACGGACGCAGTTGAGAATTTGACTCTTCTCGGCCCTGCGTCCATCCGAAGCCACCCAACCGCAAGATCCTCGGCTCGCGGTGATTAGCGAAAATCGAAGCCCGTTTAGCAGACGACGTCGTAGTCGTATGTCGTTGTGTACTGCTCGTACACGAGAGGCCCGATGCTGAAGAAGTTCTTGGGCGACGTGTTGCACCCCGTCGCAGTTGAACTTATAAGGCCAGGGATCCACTGAGGAACGGAGCCAAGAGACGACAATGCCGGAGCCTGGAGCGTCCCGACAATGTCTCCCCACTGGGACTTCGTCGAATACACACCGACCGTCACACCTGGAGTAGCCGTGAAAAAGTCATACATGCCAAGCAAGACCGCCTGGTTCATGTCCAGGTTCCTGCGAGACTGCCAGGAGTTCGCCGTCTCTACGTCAAGCCACCAGGTAGTGGTGGATGCCCCTGCGAACTTGGCATACGCGAAGTCGTATTGCGCCTGCTCTACTCCGTATTCAAAAGCACACGCCTGATCGTTAGCTCCCTTTGGCCCATGCGCGGGAGCGCACGTGCCGTATGGATCCGTGACGCCGGACGTCACGGGCGCCGCTGGCCAGTCTGATGCCGTATTTCCAGGATCAGCAGTGTTTACATACAGCTGCGGCGCCTGAAACCCTGTAAGCCCTGCTGCCCACTTGAACTGATCCAACAAGCAAGGGTTCTGAGTCGCCGGCTTGCCGCCGTTGACTCCTACGATTCCGAACTTGGCACCCGACGGAGACGCGGTATTCGTGCTTCCGTTGCACTGGGGCCACGAAATGTCCGACCCGAGAGTGCCCGCGGTCGTGGTCGCTGAGGCAGGAGCCGCCGTCAAGAGCGCCATCGCGGCGGTCCCTATAGACACAAATATTACCTTCGCAGAAGCGCGCAAGTTTTCCTCCAAAGTTACTGCATGAAGAATATACAAAAGATATGGCGGTGACAGCCACCTAACCAAAAGATCTCGAATTCCTCCTCGGCGCAGTTGCACTTTGCAATCTCCGAACGGCGGAATCCCCAGACGAATCGACCTGAAAGCGCAGCTCGGGACCACGGAATAGTGATCTTCTGACGGGTCGGACATAGCGCCGGATGGCTGGCCCGTCCAACAGCGATTGAACGGAGCGGCGAGCGACTCGAAAACCCGCTTCGGCCCTTCGGGCTCGACGGACCGGAGTGCCCACAGCGCTTGTTTGAAGGATCTACTGGCAGCCTGATGCGAAGCCATTCTGCACGGCCTCGCTATCGCCCGCCGAGCCATGACCGCGTGGCCCCTCTCGGGAACATCGGCGTACCCGCAGATCGTCTTCGTTTGATTCTCGAATTGCGGCTCCTGCGGCCCCGAACCGGCTGTATGGAGACCGGAAGACGATGAAACCAAGCAGCGTCGGTAACGCCCGCGCATGGATCGCTGGCAGACTCGCATCAAGTCGACAACTAGTGAGTTGAACGCATGCGTCGCGCTTCGCGGCCACAGTGCTAACTGAAATGCGCAGCGCGGGAAGGCAAAGCCCAGATGTCTAACGAGAGCGAAAACGCTCAAGAATTGGCTGCGTATCGTTTTCTATCGACTTTGTCATCAGACCTCCGCGGTCCTACTGTGAGAATTGGCACGTCACAGCCGGGCTTCGCCACCACGAGGGATCGGCACCTGCCTCGGGTGTCCATGGACATCGGGTCCGCAAACTGGACAGCGACTTCGAAGGTCACATAAAACCCAAAGCCACGGGGTCATTTAGGCCGAAGTTACGCCCCCTGGGCGAGCTTCCCCAGGTCCCAACAGGGAAAGTAAGCAAGCTTGGCGGAATCTACTGGCTTCGTGAGCCGGAGAGGCACCGCAGCACCGAGCAACTCGCACACCCGGCGCTGGATCGGGGTTGGAGTTGATAGTATCTCGTACTCCTCCGTCGTTCCATTGATCACCTTCACGGTGTTGCGGGTGAGGGCGTCCAAGTGATCCAGGAACTCGCGGAATCCACGGACCTCCTCGCTGGCGGCGTTGTGCTTGCGGGCCGCCCGTTCGCATGCTGACAAGGGTCGGATCGATACGCCTTCCGCCTTCCTTGTCGCTGTGATCCCGGTAGTCGCTACCCGCACCACGATTCCGGGGCTGAACCGCCCAAGGTTTCGTGATGAGGCAGCCACCATCTATTCCGCCCATCTCAATTGGTCCCAGCTGATACGACGGTCGGGCCACGGGGACTTCGTGCTGCTGCCGTACTACGCGCTCATTCACTTCTGGCTTTGCTTCTACGGAAACGTGGCATGGGTATGCCTGGTTTTGGCCGCGGCATTCGGGCTGACCGTCTACCTGACAGGCCTCAATGCATCTCGCCTTGGTGAACGCACGGTCAGGGGTTGTTGCCGCCATCCTGTGCGCCAACAACCCCTCGGTCTTTCACTCCCCATATACCTGCGGCCGCACGCCCTGAGCGCCCTAGCGGCGACGCTGGCGTCTCTTCCCATTATCGACTGGATTCGTGGGGGCGATGATCGCCTGTTCTAGCTTTTTGGCGCCGCGCCGCTCATCTCCATACTTCTTCGGCTCTTCAGCGCACTTCCCCCCTTTGCCGTACTCTTTGCCGCCGTTGTCATGAACCCGTCGAGGTTCCGAGCAAGCCTGCGCTACACCACCAAGCCCCTCGCGCTCGTCGCTATCGCAATGGTTCTTATCCTTCCGATTGCTATTAGCCAACGCCAAAAGGTGGCATGGATCAAGCTCGACTTCTTCGCGAACACGACGTACCGCGGACCTGCCGGCAGTTCCGCAACCTATAAGCGGATGATGATCGCCCTGTTCCTAAGTTCTGGATCGTATGCCTGGCAGGCTTGGCGCTGAACGTCGTTAGGCCATCACGCAAGCGGGTGGAGCCACTGGCGGCAGTCGACGCTTGGGCCACCCTGCCTACCGCAACACTCGTAACCGCCTCGCTGATCATCCAGCCGGTATACATTGTGCGCCACGTGACCGCATCCGCTCCGGGGCTGGCGATCTTGCTCTCGCTCATGCTCGGCAGGGCAGCACGCCTTGCGGCCAAGGGCTCGACCTGGCGCGAACTCGTGATAACCGCCGCCGGCCTTGCAACCCGGGCCCTCTCATAGCTCAGGGAAGCGCGACCATCAGCAGCACGGTGCACGAGAACTTCCGCGCCGCTAACAAAAGTACCTCTGGCGACCTCCAGACCGGAGACGTCGTCGCCCTGCCGGACCACTCCATGACCACGGCGGCTGGCTATTACCTAAAGTGCCAACATATGGACCTCTGAGGTGGACCCCAGATCGCGCACCAGGAGCAGACCGAAAGGGTTGAACTCCAGCTTGACCTCGCTTGGGAGCTTGCTTCGCCACCGCCGGGAGTCTGGCTCGTTTAGGACGGGAGCCCGCGTGGGCTAAGCGCCTTCAAGGAGGCGCACGCGTCTCGGGAAGACGTCCTCTGGAGGAGAAGATACGCGAACCAGCCAAGGCTCTCCTATACAGGATCTGGTGAGCGCGGAGGAGATGCGTGGTTACGGGCAACCACCCGCCGACAATGCTCCGGATCAAGCCGTGGAGGGGTTTCGAGCGAGACCGCGTTCCCCCTGACCCGCGGTACCGCCAATTTGGGCGCGGCGGTGCGAATACGCTTTTCGACTCGCTAAGCTAGTGTTTCCTCGCCGCCTGATGTGTGGCGAGTCAAAAAGGGACCTGTGGTGCAGCTCGGAGTGCACGC
>JAJYKO010000697.1 GCA_021788565.1 Chloroflexota bacterium | reverse complement strand
TTCGGAGGCGAGCCTCGATGCCCTCCAGGTGGCCAGGGAGCGCGTCGCCGTCCTGCCCAACTGGGACCGCGCAAGCCTTGAGGAGGCCATCCGCCCGCTGGCCGAGGAGTTGGGCCTGAAGACAGGCCAGCTCTTCGGGATACTGAGGGTGGCCTCTACCGGTCGCACCGCTGCTCCGCCCCTCTTCGAGACGATGGAGGTGCTGGGCCGCCAGCTAGTAATGGCGAGGCTCGGCGAAGCCGAGGAGCGGCTGCGGCAGTTGGCGGGAGCATCGGCGTAGAGGGCGATCAACCGGAGACTGAAGCGCCGGCCCCACGACGTTCTCGACTGAAGTCCCTGGCTCTGCTGGAGCGCCTCCGCACTACACAGGAGCGGCTACCACTTGGGAAACGACGGCAAGAACTCCAGACTTTGGCTCGCCGCGATCATCCTCGCGGCGGTTCTGATCAGACTCGCGCTGTTTCTCTACATATCACCCAAGCCGCTGAAGCTGTTTATGCCAGACTCCTTTGGTTACGACCAGCTCGCGACCAACATTCTTCGGTACGGCGTCTTCTCGGCCAATTCTCATCCTCCTTTTTCGCCGGATGTCGACCGCACCCCGGCCTATCCCGCGATGCTCGCGGCCGTCTACGCTGCCGCTGGCCACTCGCCAGAGATGGTCATCCTGCTCCAGATCCTCCTGGCCGCATTGACTGCCGCACTCACCTTTTACCTGGTGCGCCGAAGCGGCTTCTCCGACCTGGTCGGACTGCTGGCCGCCGCCCTGGTTGCCGCTGAGCCGGTCTCGGCGATGACCTCCGACCAACTGCTGACGGAGACGCTCTTCACCCTTCTGCTTACCGCGGGCTCGCTCCTGCTGCTACTCTACTGGCGATCGGCCCGACTGCGCTGGCTGCTGTTGAGCGCTTTGCTTCTCGGCCTAACCGCGCTCACGCGCCCGGTAAGCCAGTTCCTGCCGCTCGCCCTCGCCCCGGTTGTGGTAGCGATGGGCCGCCACATGGGATGGCGCCGAGCCACCCTGGCTGCCCTCCTGTTTGTTGGAGTCAGCATGGGCACCACCTACTCGTGGGCCTTCCGCAACTATCAGGCGAGCGGTCTGTTCACCCTCTCGACAGTGGCCGATACCAACCTCGTTTACTACCGCGCACGGGAGGTTCAGGCCGATGTGGACCACACCAGTCAGGAGGATGCCCTTCACAAACTCGAGGCGCTCGTCGCGCGCTCGGCCCCATCAGGAGGTGTCTCGGCGGCTGAGAGGGGAGCGCTCGAGCGGCAGGTGGCCTTGGACGTCTTTCGGCGATACCCTGCCCAGACTCTCGTTATGCTGGCCAAAGGTGCCGCCCGCATCTTCGTCGACCCAGGCTTCAGCACCGCCTGCACCTTGCTGGATCCGACCAACACTTCCATGGAATGCTTCCAGGGCCAGGCGACCATGGACGAGCCCGGCGTACTGGGCAAGGTCGCTGGACGTTTCACCCAGATGAATCGACTTCAGCAGGGGATCCTCCTCTGGAGCGTTCTCATCTCGGCAGCTGTTTACCTTGGAGCGGCCTTCGGCGTTCTCCTGCTGATTCGTGAGCGCAGATGGCTCCCGGCCCTTCTCCCCGTCGCCTTGGTGGGCTACCTGGTTCTCGTCTCGGCTGGTGCCGAGGCCTACAGTCGCTTCCGTATTCCCATGATTCCTTTCCTGTCGGTCCTGGCAGCGGTGGGTATCGGCGGCATCTCGAGTTACTTAGTGGGAGGCAGCACAAAGCGCCTTCGAGCCGAATCAGGCCAGAGAATGACGACGAACCTGCCGGATGATGACAAGCACGTAAGGGTTTCCAAGCTGATCAGCCTCCAGGAGGAAGCGCAGCGGAGAGTGGAGCGGGCCTGGCGTTCCATACCAACGGTTGCCCTGGTATTGCTGCCGTGCCTCGTCGCCGCGGCTCTAGTGATTCCGCGAATCGGCGGAAGTTCCTTCTGGTATGACGAGGCATCGGTTGCCGACGTCATCCTTCGAGGGACCTTCGACCCGGTATCTCTAAAGACCACCCCAGTGGGGTTCGCAGCCGTTGTCGCGGCCGTCGTTCATCTATCCGCGCCGACCGAATCCTGGTTTCGACTCGTTCCGTTTGCCCTTGGCGTTGGCGCTGTCGTCCTTACCTATGAGGCAGCACGCAACCTGTTATCCACTCGTCTCGAGCCATTTCTGGCGGCCTCTCTCCTTGCTACCAATCTGGTTGCGCTCGGATATTTCGAGACCCTGAAACCCTATAGCGGGGATTTTCTCACGGCATCCCTCGTCGTCCTGTTGGCCAATCGACTGGCGACACGCGGTACGCCGGCTCGATGGGTATTCTACGCGGCGGCGATATCTGTGGCCCCGTTGTTCTCCTTCGCATCGGTATTCGTCACTGTGGCCGCCTCTGGGTCGCTACTCTTCCAAGCCGCGCGGAAATCCAAGAGGCAAGAGTTGCCAAGATGGATGGCTGCGCACGTGGCGGCAGTAGCTGTAATCGCGATAAACTTTCTGGCTTACCTTCGGTTTCAGCAATCCGGCAGCCTCCAATCCTACTGGAACTCCGGCTTCCCACCCCCTTCCGGCTTTTCAGCGACTCTGAGTTGGTACGTCCAACAAACAAGGGACTTCTTCTTCTACCTCTTCGCTTCCTGGGATCTCGTTCTCGTGGCGGCGATCTTGGTGGGCGCATGGCTGACCTTCAGGAGGAATCTCGGGGACTTCGCGCTCCTCGTCGGTCCCGTCCTGGCCGTGATGGCGGCCGCGCTTGTGCGAGTCTATCCCTTCGAGGGCTCGGATGGCAGAGTGCTGCTGTTCACTCTTCCCGGGCTCCTGATTCTGGCGGCGGCTGGATTGGGGGGTGCGGCCCGGGCGCTTGCCCGCGCCAAACTGCCGGCCCTTGCTCTTCTAGTCCTAGCCGTGGGCCTCATTCCGAGTGGTCAGGCGGTAGCGTACGGGATAGAGAACAAAGGACTACCAGCTACCAATCTCGAGGAGACCAGGGACCTGGTGGTGAGGGACCTGGATCCGTCGCTGCAATCCGGCGATCTGGTCTACGTCTATTACGGAGCGACATACGCATTCCAGTTCTACGCACCCGAGTTTCTGCAGCCCGATTCCCTCGGGTCCGGCGCATTCCGCGTCGTCGATAGACGAGGCGCCAGAATAGTGTTTGGGGGTGTTCACCGGGACCAACCGAGCCTGTATGAGACAGAATTGAAGGCCGTGCTCGCGGATTGGCCGCCCAAGCGGCTGTGGATACTGTTCTCGCACTACAGGCAAAACGAGGTGCAAACACTGCTCACGGTGGCAGAGGAGTGGGGGAAGCCAACCTTGAAAGAGGAGACGGCTGGCGCGCTTCTCTATCGGTTCGAGCTATGAGGAAAGCAAGGGTCTGGCGTCCGTAGACCTTAAATCTCACCACAGCGGCGCCATTCTCCCTACGGCGCTATCTGCTTGAGATGCCAATCCTCCCAAACGAAGCCGTACGTATTCGGAGCGCCCTTGAGCTCCCCCTGGAACAGCTGCTCCACAGTGCCCTTGCTGTACGCTTCGATACGTAAAGTCCTGTCCCCGTATACGACTCTTACCGCTTCGGTAATTCCCTGCCTCCACACCTCGGCGTTTGTGTTGGGGATAGTATCCGGCAAGCCTCCGAACACCAGCTTAGCGCCTGGAGGGAAGGTGGGGTCAAGCTGCTTCAGCTGCATGAGGCTATTCTGGGCAACCAGCCCAGCCTGGTTCCACCAGAAGAGTTGCCGCTGAGACTCAGCAAAGGAGAGTGCTACAAAGAGCGGGATGACCGCGATCACCGCGAAGGCGGCTGTCCGAGACGAGAGTCGGAGATGCCAGTACAAATCCACAAGACCACTCGCCGCTGCGATCGAAAAGAATATCAATGGCGTGTAGAGGTATCGGTATCCCTGGCCATTGAGGAACAAGAAGGGTGTCATGCTGATAGCAAAGCTGAGCAGCGCAAGGCGGCATATCCGTCCGCCCTTAGCCCACAGGATCAGCGAGCTCACGGCAAGCAAGCTCGATGC
>JAJYKO010000696.1 GCA_021788565.1 Chloroflexota bacterium | reverse complement strand
CTGTCATCGGTCACCTGGTAATACACGTTACGTCCCTCTTTACGGGATGAGACGTAGCCGCACCAGCGTAGACACCCCAGATGGGTGGAGACGCTGCTCTGGGGTATTCCCAACTCTTCCACCATCTCTCTCACGCACTTCTCCCCACCCACCAGGTGCTCCAGGATGCGGACCCGCGTCGGGTCGGCGAGGCCCTGAAAGAATCTGGCATCCAGGTCGGCCTGGGACACCTGCTGTACTCGACCTATAGGTTGAGTGCTTGCCATTCGTATCGCCTCAGTTCTTCACGGGAAAGCAGGGTTCGTGGCATCTCCCGTCCTGCTTTCCAGCCCATGCTCAGCGCCTTTGGCTCCATGCGAGTCCGTTAGCGCCGCGCCGACAGCGGTGATTCTCCCTCGATTACATCAGTATATCATGATTTTCCGATGGATTGCACAACCGCACGTTGTTGATGACCGCGAGCCGTGCTAGACTTGGCGCGACCTCGTGCCTCTGTGCCACCATGCCCGGATAGAGGTGCTTCACCATGTCTCTGCGTCGCGTCTATCCTTCTCGGCCCGTGGGAGACGGTCATGCGTGATCACGTCGAGGCGTACCTCAGCGAGCTTCGAGAGATACGCGACTCCGGCAGGGCCGTGGACGAGACCTCCTACTATCCCGTCCTGGTGAAGCTGCTGAATGAGGTTGGCAGGACGCTCAAGCCGAAGGTCCGCTGCATCCTCACCCCCAGGAACGCCGGATCGGGCATCCCGGACGCCGGCCTCTTCACCCCCGATCAGTTCCAGAAGAGCAGCGCCGCGAACCCGTTCCTTGGCCAGCTTCCCTCTCGTGGCGTGGTGGAGGTCAAGGGAACCGGAGCCAGCGTCGAGACCGTGGCGAGAAGCCCCCAGGTAGAGGGCTACTGCAAGACCTACGGGCAGGTGCTCGTCACGAACTACCGAGAGTTTCTGCTCGTCGCGCGCGACACCGGCGGCCGGCCAGAGCTGCTGGAGCGCTACCGGCTGGCCGAGGGGGAAGCGGCTTTCTGGGCCGCGGCCGGCCATCCCCGCAAGACCGCGACCCACCACGCGGGCCCTTTCGTCGAGTTCCTCAAACGGGTGATGCTCCACTCCCCCTCCTTGACCTCTCCCGAAGAGGTGGCGTGGTTCCTCGCTTCATACGCGCGAGATGCCCGAGCGCGCATCGAGGCGGTGGATTTGCCCGTGCTTTCCACCGTGAGGATGGCGCTCGAGGAAGCGCTGGGAATAAGGTTTCAGGGAGAGAAGGGCGAGCACTTCTTCCGATCCACCCTGGTGCAGACCCTCTTCTACGGGATCTTCTCTGCCTGGGTACTCTGGAGCAAGCAGGCGCACGGCGGCAGCTTCGAGTGGAGGATGTCGGCTTTTCACCTGCGGGTGCCGATCCTCCGGAAGCTGTTCCACGAGATCGCCGACCCCGGCCAGCTGGAGCAGCTTCGCCTCTCCGAGGTGCTGGATTGGGCAGGGGCGGCGCTTAATCGGGTGGATCGGGAGCCGTTCTTCGCCAGGTTCCAGGAGACTGAGGCCGTGCAGTACTTCTACGAGCCGTTCCTGGAGGCGTTCGACCCCGAGCTGCGCAAGGAGCTGGGGGTGTGGTACACGCCGCGGGAGGTCGTCCGGTACATGGTGGAGCGGGTGGACAGGGTGCTGCGGGAGGAGCTAGAGGTTCGGGACGGCCTGGCTGACCCGAGCGTGTACGTCCTGGACCCATGCTGCGGTACCGGCGCCTACCTGGTGGAGGTGGTGAAGCGGATCGAAGAGACCCTTCGGCAGCGTGGGGCGGACGCCCTGCTGGCTGACGACCTGAAGCAGGCGGCGCTGGAGAGGGTGTTCGGCTTCGAGATCCTCCCGGCACCCTTCGTGGTGGCCCACCTACAGCTGGGGCTGCTGCTGCAGGGTCTCGGTGCGCCGCTCTCCGAGCAGAAGGGCGAGCGGACCGGCGTCTACCTGACCAACGCCCTGACCGGCTGGGAGCCGCCGAAGGGGCCGAAGCAGCACCTGCTCTTCCCCGAGATGGAGCAGGAGCGGGACGCCGCCGAGCGGATCAAACAGCGGACGCCGATCCTGGTGGTGCTGGGCAATCCGCCCTACAACGGCTTCGCGGGTATGGCGGTGGCGGAGGAGCGGGCGCTCTCCGAAGCGTATCGTGAGACGAAGAAGGCCCCGCATCCCCAGGGGCAGGGGCTGAACGACCTGTACGTCCGCTTCTTTCGGATGGCGGAGCGGCGGATCGTGGAGCAGAGCGGCAGGGGGATAGTCTGCTTCATCTCCAACTACTCCTGGCTGGACGGCCTCTCCTTCACAGGCATGAGGGAGCGCTACCTGGAGGTGTTCGACCGGATCTGGATCGATAACCTCAACGGGGACAAGTACAAGACCGGCAAGCTCACGCCGGAGGGGGAACCGGATCCCAGCGTCTTCTCCACCGAGGCGAACGCCGAGGGCATCCAGGTCGGCACCGCCGTCGCCCTGCTGGCGCGCAAGAAGCTGCACCAGGGTGTGGACTCAGTGAAGGTTCGCCAGTGGTGGGGCAAGGGCAAACGGCGGGATCTGGTCGAGACAGTCAACGCGGCCCAGGAGCCGCCCTACCTGGAGGTGACCCCGCCGATGGAGCTGGGTCTGCCCTTCCTGTCCGCGGCCTACGGTGCGGACTACCTGGCCTGGCCGCCGCTCCCTGAGCTTTTCCCGGTCTCCTTCCCGGGGGTCCAGACTGGCCGTGACAACCTGTTGGTGGATATCGATAGAGATAGGCTCGTGCAGCGGATGCAGCAATACTTTGATCCGAATGTGTCCGATGACGAGATTCGACATCTGGCGCCCTGCGCAATGGAGAGTACTGGACGTTTCGACGCTCTATCCACTCGCGCCCACCTCCTGAGGCGCGGGTTCCTACCTGGCGGAGTCGTACGATTCTGCTACCGACCATTCGACTTGCGTTGGCTTTACTGGGAGCCAGAGACCAAGCTCCTGGACGAGAAGCGTTCGGAGTACATGCCCCATGTCGGAGGCCGGAAAATCTGGCTCGCGTCCGCGCAGCGCCATCGGAAAGAATTTGACCCCCCACTCGTCGTGCGTCGATGCTCATCAAGGCACGTCGATGAGCGTGGAGCCAACCTGTTTCCCATGCTCCTTTCGAGGAAGTCCCAAGCCGATCTTTTCTACCAGAGCGGCGATAACGGGCCTCTAGACGGAACCGTCGCAAACGTTACCCACGGTGCTAGCTGTTATGCCGACGCTGTCGACCGCGGCAGAACAGAAGGCGTATTCTTCCACACCGTGTCCATTCTGCACTCGCCCGCATACCGCGCCCAGAACGCCGGGGCCCTCCGCCAGGACTGGCCGCGGGTGCCGCTGCCGGACTCGGGGGAGTTATTGCTGGCATCGGCCGAACTGGGGCGGCGGCTGGCGGCGCTGCTGGACCCGGAGAGCCCGGTCGACGGCGTCACCACCGGGGTGGTCCGTGCGGAGATGAGGGCAATCGGTCCGGTTTCGCGGGTCGACGGCGCACAGCTGAGGCTGGACGAGGGCGACCTGGAGGTCACCGCGGGGTGGGGTTACGCGGGGCAGGGCGGCATAACCATGCCGGGCCAGGGGAAGGTCGTGGCGCGGGACTACACGGCCGACGAAGCGGCTGCCCTGGAGGAGGGCGGCCGTGCCCTGGGTCTCACCTCGGCCCATATGCGGGGGCTGCTGGGAGAGAGCACCCTCGACGTTTACCTGAACGGCTCCGTCTACTGGAAGAACGTCCCTGTCCGCGTCTGGCGCTACACCATCGGAGGCTACCAGGTCATCAAGAAGTGGCTGAGCTACAGGGAGAGTGGGCTGCTGGGCCGGCCGCTCCTCAAGGAGGAGGCCCGCGAGGTCACCGACATCGCCCGACGCATCGCGGCGATCCTCCTGATGGAGCCGGATCTGGACACCAACTACCGCGCCGCCGTGGAGCATTCCTACGCCTGGCCCCGCGGGCGGTAGCGCACGGAGTGATACCTTGTAGGGGCCGGCGGCCCTGCCGGCCCGCCCGTCGGGGGGGGGGGGTGTG
>JAJYKO010000695.1 GCA_021788565.1 Chloroflexota bacterium | reverse complement strand
GGCCACACCCGCCCCGCGGTCGACCTCACCGCTTCGGAAGAGTTGCACCCGAGCCATTAATCATCGTAGGGACGGTTCGCGAACCGTCCCTACGAAATGTGGCCTATGGATCGACAGACCGCGGTTGCCTAGACCGCCGTGCACCACTCGATGTACTTCTTGTTCCGCCCCGCTATGACGTCGAAGTAGAGGTCCATCAGCTTCCTGGTGATGGGGCCGATGGCGCCGCTCCCGACCGTCCTGTGATCGACATCCAGTATCGGGGTTATATGGGCGGCGGTGCCGGTCATGAATACTTCCTGGCAGGTGTACAGCTCGCTCTTGGCGATCTGGCGCTCGATAGTTGGGATGCCGAGCTCCTCCCGCGCCAGCTGAATCACCGAGGATCGTGTGATCCCGATCAGGATGCTCTCTGATGGGGCGGGTGTGACCAGGGCGCCGTCCTGCACCATGAATATGTTCTCGCCGGAGCCCTCGGAGACGTGCCCCGTGTTGGTCAGCATGATTGCTTCGTCGAAGCCGTTCTCGTGCGCCTCCGTCTTGGCCAGCGCGCTGTTGATGTAGATGCCGGTCACCTTGGCCCTGGCGGGGATGGCGGAGTCGTCTACCCGGCGCCAGCCCACGGTTCCGGCGGTGATCCCGTTGTTGGAGTCCAGGTAGTTCCCAAAGGGGACCGTGAAGATCGTGAAGGCGTCGGCCACGTTGTGCAGCCGCACGCCGACCACCGCCTCGCCCTTGTAGGCGATCGGCCGGACGTAGATGTCCTCCCTGTAGCCGTTGCGGCGCGCCAGCTCGAGGGTGATGTCGCACAACTCGTCTACGCTCTTGGGAAGCTGGATCTTAAGGATTTTGCAGCTCCGCTCCAGCCGCTCGTAGTGCTCCCGCAGGCGGAAGATGTACAGACGCTCCTCCTGGGCATTCCAGTTTCCCCTGATCCCCTCGAAGCAACCGGTGCCGTAATTGAAGGCGTGGGTCATGATGCTGACCTTGGCCTGGCTGATGGGAACGAAATCTCCGTTGAAGTAGGCATACGGTTCAGACGCCATCGCATCCTCCACTCTAGTGAGAGCCTGGCGGCCCGTGACGAGACATCGAGGAGCCCGCTCAGGCCAACTGATGAAATCTAACACAGTTCTGCGGGGCCATTCAAGTCAAACTCGCCCTTGACACCCACCCGCGATAGGATTACGATACTATCGCGATAGGTCGTGATAGTATGCATGGAGGTGCTGAGATGTGGGGTCCTGGTCCGTTCGGTCCGTGGCGCTTCCGTGAGCGCATGTTCGAAAAGGGCGATCTCAAGTACGTGATCCTCGACCTGCTGGCCGAGAAGCCAAGGCACGGCTACGAGATCATCCGCGATATGGAGGAGAGGTTCGGCGGCTTCTACGCCCCCAGCCCGGGCGCTGTTTATCCCACCCTCCAGATGCTGGAGGATATCGGCCACGTCACCAGCTACCAGCAGGATGGCAAGAGGGTCTACCAGATCACCGACGAGGGCCGCGCCTTCCTCGCGGAGCGCAAGGAGACGCTGGATGGGATCCACGAGCGTATGCGTAACCGCTTCGGTCCCTGGATCGACGAGGAGAGCATGCGGGAGTTCGGTGACGAGATGCGGGAGTTCGCCCGCGACATGAAGGATTACACCAAGATGTTCGCTAAGTCACAGGGCAGCATCTGGCGCGATCCAGCAAAGCGCGAGAAGATCCGCGAGGTCCTCAAGCGCACTCGCCAGGATATCGACGACATCCTGAAGGAATCGGGCCCAACCGCCGTCTAAAGGCCCGCAATCGCGTAGGTGCGAGTTTGAAACCCGCCCCTACGCGATTGCTTTCCCCTATAATAGCCACCACGGGCGCGAAATACCCCTACAACTCCCGATGGGCAGGAGGTGTGGATGCCATGCGCGATTCGGTTCGAGTGGCGGTTGTTCAGGCTTCACCGGTTGGGCTGGATAAGGATGCGACCACGGAGAAGGCGTGCCGCCTGATCGCGGAGGCCGGCGAGCGAGGTGCAGAGCTGGTTGTGCTTCCAGAGGTCTTGATCCCGGGATACCCGCGGGGGCTCAGCTTCGGCGCCGTGGTCGGGAACCGCAGCGATGCCGGCCGCCGCGCCTACGCGCGATACTGGGACAACAGCGTGGACGTGCCTGGGCCGGTCACCGAGGCGCTTGGGGCAGCCGCCGCGAAATCCGCCCTCTACGCTGTGGTGGGCGTAAGCGAGCGAGACAGCGCCTACCGGGGCGGAACCCTCTACAATACCCTGCTTTACTTGGGGCCCGATGGTGCTCTACTCGGCAAACACCAGAAGCTCAAGCCCACGGCGTCCGAGAGGCTGATCTGGGGAGAGGGAGATGGCAGCACACTCACAACTGTGCGAACCCCATTCGGGACTGTCGGCGGCTTGATCTGCTGGGAAAACTACATGCCCATGGCGCGCATGGCAATGTACTCCAAGGGGGTGGATATCTACCTGGCGCCTACGGCCGATAACCGCGATTCGTGGCAGGCAACGATCCAGCACATCGCCCTGGAAGGCCGCTGCTTCGTGCTCGCGTGCAATCAGTTCATGACTCGAGCGGAAATCCCGGCGGATTGGGAGGACATCGGCCCGGGTCCGGATGTAATCAGTCGCGGTGGGAGTGCCATAGTGGGTCCCCTGGGCGACTACGTCGCCGGCCCGCTCTTTGGTGAGGAGGGCATCCTCGTGGCGGAACTGCCGCTGAATCAGATCGCGGAGTCGCGCTTCGACTTCGACGTCGTCGGACACTACAACCGGCCTGACGTTTTCACTCTGAGCGTCAACGAGCAGCCACTTTCCGCGACCCGGCGCCCCGATTCACGGCCGTCAGGGCTCACAGGCCCTGCTCTTCCCAGAGGGCGATCATCCGAATCGTGATACCGGCCGCACCTTCGAGTTTCTGGGGAAGCGCTATAGCGTAGAAGCCTTCATGGCGTGGGATCCGCCTGATATTGGCCACCAGTTCCGTGTGGATGGTCTGCCTCTGACCGTGCGTGAGGTGACCCGGGTAGCTGGGCCCAGTCGGATTGTCGCTGTCCGGAATGTCGGTGCAAACGTGGGCAACCCCCTGGTCGAGGATCCAGGCAGCCGCCTCAGAATCCAGCCCGGGGTAGTCGGCCGCACACCTGGCAGGGTCCCCCCACACCTCCTCGGCTCCGGTCCAGTACATGAAGGTGGCCCCAGGCGGCACTACCCGGACGCCGGCGGCTTCCATTCCTCTCTTGATGTCATCGAGCCTGATGCAGGTTCGCGGCACGACGAAGGAAAGGTCCACCCACACTCCGGGGGTTGTCAGGGCGTGGTGCACGAACGTGCCGGCTGGGAGGTCCAGTCGGTGCCCGTGGTGCGCCGGCATGTTGGGGCTCAGTTCCAGAACGTGAACCCTCCTGCCCAGCAGCTCGACGACAGCTTCCGGGTTGTGGCTTGCTGGCTCACTTTCCCTCTTCCTCGTCCAGGCCATCGTGAGGACTCCCTTCGCTCCGCTCACCTGCTCGCATCGACGAGTCCGTCTCACGGGCCTGAGTATGTTGAGAGGGGGCATGGCCGGTCAATGGCCGGCCAGACAGATAACGAGGAACCTGGTTTGTGGTTAGGGACAAAGCCTTCGTGTTTTTCGTGCCTTCACGGTTCTCGGACAGGTTCTTACGCGATCAGCCGGTGAAGCCGAAGGGCCACCTGCAGATTCATCAGATCCTCGGAATTGCGCAGGTCGACGCCGCACAGTTCCTCTATCTTCTGCAACCTGTACTTTACTGTGTTCGGATGCAGGTAGAGGTCGCTCGCCGTCTCGTTTAGGCAGTAGTTGCGACGAATGTAGGTTTCCAACGTCTGGATCAGGCCCCCACCGTGCCTCTGGTCGTAGCTGGCCAGCGAGCCGGTGTACCGGTCGGAGAACTCCCGCAACTCCGCCGCCCCGCTGTGGCGAAAGAGCACCTCGAAGATTCCGAGATCCGAGAAGGCCATGACGAAGCCTCGACCCCGCAGGACGCTTCCGATCTCGTATGCCCTGCCGGCTTCGTTGTACGATCGCCCCACG
>JAJYKO010000694.1 GCA_021788565.1 Chloroflexota bacterium | reverse complement strand
GTCCACAGTTTCCTGGATCAGGCTGCGGTCGCTGATAAGCGACAGTAACTGCTTGGGGCGCTTGCTTCTGCTGAGGGGCCAGAGGCGGGTTCCGCTCCCTCCGGCCAGAATCGCTACGTACATATTCTGGGTCTCTCCTCGGTTCGGGAGATATCACGTTTGGCGAAGATAGGGCAAGGATAGCAGACCCAAAGGTCCTAGGGCAAAAGAGGATGCCCGAATGGTATCATCTAGAACCTGGTGCCATGACACGAAAGCTGGAGGTTATCGCATGGACTGGTCCCGGCCGAAACGTCGCGGTCTCGCCGTAGGGGTTGTGCTCGCCTTCTCGTGGATGCTGGGCATGGCAGTGTTCAGTGCTGCGGCATCTGCCCTAACGCGCGACGCCATTCCCGCGGACTTCTGCACGTTCTTCTCGGTAGGGAGGGCCGTCAACGGGGGCGGTTCACCGTACGGTATGTATCCCCTCGCAGAAGTGCCAGGGAGAGCCATGTTGCCGAACACAAATCCTCCATTTGCGCTCCCCCTCTTCACCTTCCTTGCCAGTTTCAGCTTCGCGCAGGCACGAGAGATGTGGTACTGGATGTCCCTTCTCGTCTACGGAGTCACTGTAAGCGTGCTGCTAGTCGCCTACCGCACCCGACTGAGCCCTGTTCGGGCGATCTGGCCACTTGCTGTTGCGGGGGTGTGGTGGGATCTGCATCAAGGGCATCTCTACGCGTCCCTGGCGCTACTGACGGCGCTTGCGTGGATAACGCTTGACCGCCGACAGGAGATAGCGTCCGGGGCAGTCATAGGATTGCTGGTGGCCTACAAGCCGAATCTCGCGGTGTGGCCAGTCCTGCTCTTCCTGGCCGGGCGGCGCCGGGCGGCGCTCGCCGGCGTTGTTTCGTGTGTCGCCGCCACAGCTGTCTCGGTGTTAGTGTTTGGTCCTCAGGTGTACGAACAGTGGCTACGCGTTCTATCCGACGTCACCGCGGCACAGCCTGGTGCACCTGAAAACAACTCTCTGATCGGCTTCACCACACGTTTGGGATGGCCCGAGATCGGATATGCTCTGTCCGGGGTCGGCCTGGCTGGTCTGGCTTTATGGGCCTATCGATGGCGGCCGGACCCCATGTGGATAAGTGGTGCGGCCATCGCGGCGTCCCTGCTGTCCGCTCCAGTCGCGTGGACGGGATACGTTGTCCTGCTCATGCCAGTGTTTGTGTCCAGGCCTTGGTCCTGGCCGATGGCTGTCGCCGCGGCTGCGTTGACCCTGCCCAACGGCATCGTGATGCAGCTCTCGGAACAGTCCTTCCTTCTGCATCTGTTGTTCAGCTCCTGGTACGCGATCCCGATGATTCTGGTGATTGTGGCGTCCGTGGGCGACTTCGGCCCGCTCGCACTGGCGAACATGCCGGCCAATCGCAATGCAGAGGGGCAGAATACCGGGCGTACTGCGGGCGGCCTCGCGTAGTGCTCCGTCACGTAGCGTTTGCTGGATCCTGGAATCGAGCCTTCAGCCGGTCGTACCAGGACCACCCGCTGAAGCGTCGATTCCAGGACGTCAGTAAGCGTGTGACACAGCAGTAGTCTCTGGCCGACCCGCTCCCCCGTTCTTCCCATTGCACCGTCACTTTGTAGTCACTATCCTTGCGGACGTATTACAGGAGGGGCGGTGGCAGAGACTGTTCTCACAACCAAGAGTAGCGATCGACGCCTGGCTGTGGCTCTGTCGACGGTGGCGTTACTGGTGCTTGTCATTGCCCCGTTCATGTTTCGGCCGCTCGGTGCGGAGGCTGCCACTGCACCGAGTTTCACTTCGTTCTGGAGCGGTGCCGCGATGGCCAGCGACTTCATTTCCTTCTGGACCGGGGCATCGCTGCTGCGCGAGGGCGCCGGCTCCGCGCTCTACGATATGGATCTTCAGCATGACTTTCAGGTAAAGCTTCGCGCGGAGCGCTTCACGGGACAAAAGTTGGTCGATCGCCTGGACCCCTTCCATACGCCGCCGCCTCTTGCCCTGCTTATGCTGCCTCTGACCTTCCTTCCGCTGGCGTGGGCGTATCTAGTGTGGACCGGCGCGAGCCTCGCGGGCCTCATCGCGGCTGTGGTGCTGCCGCTGCGGGGCTACCGCAGGTCGTGGACGGCCGCCGTGCTGATGCTCTGCACGGGCGGCGTCGTTGATATCCTAATCTGGGGCCAGGTGGACGCACTCTTCGTTCTGGCGTTCAGCCTCGCGCTGCTCTCCATGGCGCGCGGAAAGTCGCTCCTGGGTGGGGTGTTGCTCGGGATGCTGTGGTTGAAGCCGCAGTACGCGGTTGTCTTTCCCGTGGTGTTCCTCGTAAAACGGCGCTGGACCGAGTTGGCCGGCATGGCTGCAATGGGCGGGTTATTCGCCGTCATCTCCGTCGTGGTCCTGGGCCCGGCCGGCACTATCCACTACCTTGAGGTCCTGCGCAGTATCGGCGCGTTCTATCCGCCGGCCGACTCCTTTGTTTTTCCGGAGATCATGATCAATTGGCGAGCGATCATTATCAACCTTTGGCCAGGCGTCCCTGAGACGGTAGGATCGGGCCTGGTGCTTGGTCTGGGCGCACTGACCGTAATTGGAGCACTTCTGGCATGGCGAGGTACCTGGGACCCGAAGTCTCGGAGATTTGCGCTGCAGATGTTGCTGACAGCGACGGCCGTCACTCTCGCAAGCCCCCACAGTCATCTGCACGGCATAGCTCTTCTGTTGCCTCCTCTTGCCCTGATGCTAGCTCGCGGCGACGGTGGACGCTCACTTAGCGGCAGCTGGCACGCCATGCTCGTTGCCGGGTTTGTCCTTACCTGGGTAGGGTGGCTCGCGTCAGATCTGAGGTGGCTCCTCGGCCTCTACTGTATTCTCGCCATGGTGATGCTGCTACGACAGGCGTGGCCAAGTGACCAGAAACGGCTCGTGGCATGACCGACCGGCGGACCGCGGGGAACCGCACTGATTGGAAGGTTGCCCTGGCGCTTGCGACCGTCTGGTTGATCGTGCTCCTGTTCGGGGCCACGGTGTTGCAGCCCTGGCGGCCAGACGTACCTCTGGAGAACGATTTCGTCTCTTTCTGGACGGGGTCCATGCTCGTGAGAGATGGCGTCGGCTCGAATCTGTACGACATGACTGTCCAGAGCGACTTCCAGGCAAAGCTGCGTCGCGACTTCACGGGAAGCGCGGAGATGAAGCCGGGGGTAGTATTGGACCCATTTCACAGCCCGCCCGCCCAGGCAGTGCTGATGATGCCGTTGACGCTCCTTCCGCTTCCGATGGCGTACCTGCTCTGGTCCGCGCTCAGCGTGGGGCTTTTCTGGCTCACCGTCGCTTTGCCGCTTCGCGGTTCCTCATGGGGGGCGACTCTTACCGCGCTGTTGCTCAGCTTCGCGGGTGTGGCCGATACACTTATTTTCGGGCAGGTCAACGCGCTGTTCGCGATCGGGATCAGCGCGGCACTCTTGTCCTTTAGATCCCAGCGTCCGTTCCAGGGCGGACTCTGGCTCGGCTTGCTGTGGCTGAAGCCCCAGTACGCGGTTCTATTCCCTGTGATATTCCTCTTGAAGCGTAGATGGTCGGAACTCGGGGGCATGGTCGTCTCCGGAGCAGTGCTCGTCGGTGTGTCGCTGGCGGTCGTCGGGATTGACGGTGCACTGCGGTACATAAGCGTGACGCGAGAAATCGGGGCCTTCTATCCGCCGCCCGGCTCGTTCATATTCCCTCAGTCGATGGTGAACTGGCGGGCTCTGTTGATGGACGTCTGGCCCGGTATTCCGGGTGACTTCGGGTCGATCGCGATGTTGATCCTGGACGCTCTGACTGCAGGAGTGTCGCTCCTGGTCTGGCGAGGTCCCTGGCAACCGGAGTCACCGAGGTTCAGCTGGCAGTTTCTCGCCTCGACCATAGCCACGATCGTGATCAGCCCGCACAGCAACTTTCACGGTATGGTGTTGCTCCTCGGCCCTCTGGCTCTGACGTTTTCGAAGTCGGCGCAGGGCGTGCCTCTTCACCGGGTGTGGAACTGGCTGCTGATTGCGGGCTATGTGATGGCCCTGGCG
>JAJYKO010000693.1 GCA_021788565.1 Chloroflexota bacterium | reverse complement strand
GCTCAGATGCTTTTGAAGATCGTCAAGGGCGAGGACAAGAATCCGGCAGGCATAGTTCTGCGGTGTGAGCTGGTAGTGCGAGAATCGACCAGCTCACCGGCCAGGGTAGCGGTTAGCAATTAGCTAGTAGCCCGCGGCTATTGGCGCTAATAGCGCGCATAAGCCATCCGTGGACGCTCGCTTGGCCATATGGAATGCACTCGCTCCCGTTGCTGGGTAATCACTAGCGGCTAACAGCTAGTAGCTAATTGCTAACAGCTTTTCGGAGGGGTCCTCGTGTCACAGGGTACGCTCGCGCACGACTTGGAGGGCCTTTTGGGGGTAGACAGAGTCGTCTCCAACCCCCTTGACCTTCAATGCTATACCCACGACGCCGGTCTCTACAGCATGCTGCATCCTCAGATCCCAGAGGTTGTGGTACTCCCGAGAACCACCGACGAGGTCGCGGCGGTTGTCCGCTTTGCCAGTGAGCGCAAGATCCCCGTGACCCCTCGCGGCGGGGCCAGCGGCCAGGCCGGTGGATGCGTGGCTTCGCCCGGCGCCATAGTCATAGACTCCACCGTGATGAACAGGATGCTGGATGTAGATCCAGGGAATCTTCAGGCGTGGGTCCAGTCTGGCGTCACCTATGCCGCACTCAACAACCATCTCGCGCTCCACGACATCTTTCTTCCAACATCGCCCAGTTCCGGTCTCGCCTGCACCATCGGTGGCATGATCGCCAACAACAGCTGCGGGCCGCAATCACTCAAATACGGCCCCACGTCTCACTGGGTTCTGGGGCTGGAGGTAGTGCTACCCTCTGGCGAAGTCATCGTCACCGGAGGCGAACGCTCCAAGGCTAAGAAGAGCAGTTCTGGACTCAACCTGACCCAGCTGTTCGTCGGCTCAGGCGGCACCCTTGGCTTCATCACCGCCGCCCGGCTCCGCCTGCTACCTCGCCCTCGGGCGAAGGCGGCGGTCCTCACCGCGTTCGCGGACATGAACGATGGCTGGGCGATGGTCCAGGAGATTCGCAAGGCAAGTGTGCTGCCCTCGGCGATGGAATTCGAGTACCCGGCGCCTGGCACGATAGCCGCCGCGGCCGAGTTCCGTCCGGCGTTTGAGATGCCCGACCCCGAGCTGATAATCATCGTGGAGTTGGAAGGTAACGAGGGAGGGGTCCGCTATGAGCTTGAGCAGGTTCTGCAGATAGCTCAGCGACTGGCGCAGCGGGTCGAGCAAGCCGACGATCCGCACGGCGTGGCGGAGCTATGGGAGGCGCTGGACTCGGTGGAGGGCGCGTCTTCTCAGGTGCGGCCCGGGGCCAAACGGATTCCGGGCGGCGAGGACGTCTCGGTACCGATTACCCGAATGACTGAGGCGCTCCTGGGCTTGAATGCTATCGTTAGGCGGCACGGGCTTGGCGCCGTCCACTTCGGCCATGCCGCCGAAGGCCATATCCATTCGGGCTTGCTTGTGAAGCCGGAGGACCCGGCGGAGGTACTCGAGATGGAGGCAGCCATGCGGGAGATGAATCGGCTTGCTCTGGACCTGGGCGGTAGCGTGACTGGAGAGCACGGCATCGGCACCGCGCGGGTGGAGTTCATGCCGCTGGAGCATGGCGCTGCCTACGAGCTCATGAAGACCATCAAGCGCGCGATAGACCCCAACAACATCATGAACCCAGGGAAGATCTTTCCGGCAGAAGTTCTGAGTTCTGGGTTCTGAGTTCTGGGCAACGCTGCTCAGAACTCAGAACCCAGAACTCAGAACCGATTTGAGGGCGTGGTGAGAGAAGAGCTCTACGGTCTGGTCAAGGCCTACATCGAGAAGTGCAACCACTGCGGAGATTGCCGCGCGGTGTGCCCCGTCTTCGCCCAGGAGCCGGTGGAGACGGCTGTTGCTCGGGGTAAGCTGCTGTTGGCGGGCCGGGTGCTTAGCGGAGAGATCGACCCTTCCCCCGCTCTGCTGGAGAGATTCGATAAGTGCCTGCTCTGCGAAACCTGCACCTTCCAGTGTGCCTTCCACCTCCGCGTGGACCGAGTGGTGATGGCGACCCGGGCCGTCATCGCCGAATCCATCGGTCTGCCAGCGGCTAAGAAGGTCGTTTTTGACCTCCTTGCCAACCATCAGTCGACGCTTGGCCTGGCCTGCGCCGCGGGCAGCGTCACCTCGGCTCTCTGGGGCAAGCGGATACCCCACGATAGTGGCCTGAACCTCCGCTTTCCCCTGCCGGGCCTATCCGGAGACCGTGTCCTGCCTCGGCCGGCCGCTCGCCCGTTCCGCAGCCGTGTTCCGGAGTTCCGACCGGCTGATGGCTCGAAGATGACGGTCGCCTTCTTCACCGGATGCTACATCAACCACGTCACCCCTTCCGTGGGCATGGACACCCTGAGCCTCCTCAGCAGAGCGGGCGTATCTGTACGCATCCCTCGTGACCAGCAGTGCTGTGGCACACCAATGGCGGCATCTGGTGACCTGGACACGGCTCTGCGACTAATGCGGAGCAACATCGCGTCGTTGTCAGCGGTGCATGCCGACGCTGTCGTCGTCGCCTGCGCTACCTGCGGCACCGCGCTGAGAGATCTCTACCCACAACTCCTGGCGAGGCTTGACCCTTCCTTAGAAGACGCTGCCAGGCAACTGGCAGCTAAGACCCACGACATAGCGGAGTTTCTGACCGATGTCGTATCTCTGCCCGAGCCGCCCGCGCTGGGCAAGCGGTTGCGGCTGACCTACCACGACAGCTGCCATCTGTGCCGCGGCGTCGGCGTGAAAGCCCAGCCGCGCAAACTGCTGGGAGGGATAGGCAACGTCGATCTCGTGGAGATGGAGGGTGCCGACGTCTGTTGCGGCGGCGCAGGCGCCTTCAGCTTCACGCAGCAGCGGCTCTCGCGTGCGATCCTGACCCGAAAAACCGACAGCATCGTTGCCACCAGCGCGGATGTGGTGGTCAGCGGCTGTCATGGCTGCAACCTGCAAATCTCCGAGGGGCTTGCAAGGGCGCAAGCCCCTATCCGCACGATGCACACCGTGGAACTGTTGGAGATGGCCTATCGCGAAGGGCGCAAATGAGCGAGCGTCGCACCCCACAGAGACATACTCAACGAGGAGGAGCTACATGCAGAGCAGGGTCAACCCGGCCGATCCGGACAGGGCTCTAAACAAGGACTGGCAGGGCATCGCTAGATCTGGCGCAGTCTTCAACATCAATGAGGGCATTCTCATCGAGGGCAAGAAGGTCGCGACCCGGTTGGTGGCTTGGCCCGGGGTTGGCACCAGGATGGTCGCGGCCCACACCTTGATCCACCTCCTCGGCGGCGCCTTCGAACAGGAGGTCCACCCCCTTTCGGAAGAGTGCATTCAGGTTATCAAGGGTCGTGGGCAGGTAGACCTCGGTCGCGGTTGGATCGACCTGGTCCCCGGCGACATAGCCTACGTGCCCCACAACGTACCCCATTCCACTCGAAACGCGCCCGACTCCGGCAGCGACTTCGTGGTGGTGAGCTTCTCATCGCCGCCGCAGAT
The DNA here is from genome assembly GCA_021788565.1 of Chloroflexota bacterium. The sequence continues at coordinate 553 of JAJYKO010000693.1, read as the reverse complement.
GGATTTTTACCAGAAGATCGGTTTCTTCAAGCACGGGCTTTTCGACTTCGACCTGATCGAGCGCGAGCTAGCGAGGTCCACCCGCGGCAGCATTCCGACGGACAATGAGACACGACCGAGCGCACCCCGGGGACCGGAGTGGGGCGAGGTCAAGGGCCCGGCTGCCACCGCCCGCGAGGGCGGCATCTTCAACATGTATCGCGGCGCTCCCTTCCGGGGCAATGGCTCCCTTATGAAGTTCATCCTCTGGCCGGGCTCTGGCACGCGCATGATCAGCGCCCACACCGCATTTCACGAGCCCGGAACGATGTTCATTCCGCACATCCACCCGATCTCCGAGGATGCCATTCTCTGCACCAACGGCAAGGGCCAGGGGCACCTTCACGGCCGTTGGATCGACACCGAGGAGGGGGACATCGTCTACGGCCCCGACAACGTGACCCACGGTACGGGCTGCCCCGAGGGCTACGACGAGACCTACTACACCACCGGATGTGCCTCGCCGCCTCAACCGGATCTTTACGAGCGGGCTGGCTACATGGTCGACGGCGCC
>JAJYKO010000692.1 GCA_021788565.1 Chloroflexota bacterium | reverse complement strand
CACCGGGGAGAGAGGAGGCGGCCAGCCCAGTAACATTATCATTTGAGGGAACCACTCAGAAAACAGGGCTCCCGGTAACATTTTCATTTGAGTTGACACGCCCCCGACAACTGCTCAAGATCGTCCAATATAGTGCTGAACGTGCGGACCTGCTTGGATATAGCCTTACTTGACTCTGTACCAAGGTACAGGGTTTATACTGCATCCGTGGACGCAGCATGAGGATGAGGGAGGCAGCGTGATTAGTCTGACCATCGGTCAACTGGCGAGAAAGGCGCGAGTGAACGTCGAGACGATTCGGTACTACGAGCGGCGAGGGCTGGTGCCGGCGCCACCCCGGCGCGATTCCGGCTACCGCCAGTTCTCCACTGATGCCGTGCAGCGCATTCGGTTCATCAAGCGCGCCCAACAGCTTGGCTTCTCGCTCGATGAAATTGAGGAACTCCTCGCTCTGCGCGCCGACGGCGGTACCACCTGTGCCGAAGTGCGGAGGCAGGCTGAGGCCAAGGTGGCCGACGTCGAGGAGAGGATGCGAGGCCTGGAGCAAATCAGGAACGCACTCCGAGAGCTGATCGCCGCCTGTGCCGAGAATGGCTCTACCGGCGAGTGCCCGATTTTGACGGCGATGTCGCGACCGGACGAGGTCGATGCCGATCGCTAGGCCCATGGTGGAGATAGAACCGTGAGTATGGATGAGGAGATAGACTGGTGAATGAAGAGCCGATACAGACAATACGGATGCGAGTTGAGGGCATGACCTGCCCGAGCTGTGAGGTCCACGTGGCGAGGGCGCTCAATGAGGCCGGGGCGATCGAGGCTCGGGCCGACTTCCGCCGGGGTGAGGTCCGCTTCCGGTTGCCGGCGACCTTCGACCTGGGTTCGCTTGCTCCGGCGGTACGCGGTGCCGGCTACGAGCCTGGCGCCATCGAAGTGCTCCAACCCGGGGGTGTCAGGAGCTCGCGGGCTTCTTCGGGCGGTGATGCCCACGACCTGGCGATCATCGGTTCGGGAAGTGCCGCCTTCGCCGCCGCGATAAAGGCTCGGGAGGCTGGTGCCTCGGTCGTGATGGTCGAGCGGGGAACCATCGGGGGAACCTGTGTGAACGTCGGCTGCGTGCCCAGCAAGACCCAGCTCAGGGCTGGAGAGCTCTTCTACCAGGCTGGTCATCAGCCCTTCGACGGCGTCAAGACCGCTACCCGGAATGTGGACCTCGCTCGGCTGGTGGACCAGAAGGAAGAGCTGGTGAGCCAGCTACGTAAGGAGAAGTACGAGGATCTGATCGGCGAGTATGGTTGGGAGCTACTGCGGGGCGAGGCAGCTTTCCTGGATGAACGGCGCATCCAGGTGGCGGATAGGATTGTAACCGCCCGTAGCTTCCTCGTCGCCACCGGCGCCTCCCCCGCCGTCCCATCCATCCAGGGCCTGTCCGAGGCGGGCTACCTCACCAGCACGACGGCCCTGGAGCTGAAGACGCTACCCGGGAGCCTCGCCGTCATCGGATCGGGCTACGTCGCCCTGGAACTGGGGCAGCTCTTCCACCACCTGGGGAGCAAGGTCACCCTGATGCAGCGAAGTCCTCGGATCCTGAAGGGGTACGAGCCGGAGGTCTCCGAGGCTGTTTATGCGGCGATGACGGGTCAGGGGATAGGCTTCGTCACCGGGGCGGCCTTCCAGCGGGTCGAACGTGTGGACGGGGCCTACCGGGTTACGCTGGAGGTGGGCAGCGAGAAGCGAGTGGTCGAGACGGAGCAGCTCCTGGTCGCCGTGGGACGTCAGCCCAACACCGGGGAACTGCGGCTGGAGAGGGCGGGGGTCGGGATTGGTCCACGAGGCGAGGTGCTGGTGGATTCGCAGTTGAGGACTAGCAATCCGAGGATCTTCGCGGCCGGGGACGTGACGCTTGGCCCCCAGTTCGTCTACGTGGCCGCTTACGAGGGCTCGCTCGCCTCCGACAACGCGTTGGGAGGCTCGAGAGATGTTGACCTCTCCGCGGTGCCGGGCGTGATCTTCACCACCCCATCGGTGGCGACGGTGGGACTGACCGAGGCCCAGGCCAAGGGTGCGGGTCTCGACGTCAAGACGTCGGTTCTACCTGCCGGCGCCGTCCCCCGAGCTTTGGCGAACCGCGCAACGGCAGGCGTATTCAAGCTGGTGGCCGACGCCGAGACCGACCGGATACTGGGGGCACACGTGGTGGCCGAGAACGCCGGGGAGGTGATCTACGCGGCGACGCTCGCGGTGAAGTTCCACCTCACCGTGGCCGACCTCGCATCGACCTTCGCTCCCTACCTCACCATGGCCGAGGGGCTGAAGCTCGCCGCCCAGACCTTCGGGCGGGACGTCTCCAAGCTCTCCTGCTGCGCGGCGTAAGGGGGAACGAAGGGGAGACAGTGCGGCTCGCCACACGTGAGGACCTTGGTGCGAGGTGGCATAAAAGGAAGGGACCGCGAAGAGAGCACCTCTCTTCGCGGCCCAATGTGAGGGGAAGGAGCCGTCTATTGACCGGTCGGTCGCTGCCCGACACAGGTTAAAGATCCGTTAGCTGCCGGTAGTTGGCTCCAAGGGCCGTGGGTAGGCCGCCTAGTGGTGGCCACCCTGGTGCATTTCCCGCTGACCACCCATGTACTTCATCGGGTCCTTCTCGAAAGCAGCCTTGCAGCCAGCGCTGCAGAAGTAGTAGGTCTGCCCCATGTGCTCTGCCTTCAACGCTGTCTTCGGTTCGACGTCCATTCCACAGACAGGATCCTTCGCCATGGTGGTCTCCTTTGTCTTGATTTGTTTCGACCTCAACATAGCAGCCCAACCTGAGGCGGTCCTGAGGCAAGTCTGAGGCCGCGCTGAAAGAACGCGGCTCACTCCACGACCAGCTTGCCCCGGAACATCCCCATCTGGCAGGTGAACTCGTATTCCCCCGCCTTCTCGGGCAGGAACTCCACCGGCACGATCTCCCCCTCGGGGAGGTTGGCGCTCTTGCCGAAGTCCCCGAAAACCACCATCTCCGAGCAGGCGGCGGACTCCTCCCGCCGGAAGTTCAGCCGCACGGGCTTGCCGTGCTGCACGACGATCAGGTCCGGGGTGTACCCACCCTTCACGAGCACCATAGCCTCCTGGTAGCCACCGGAGGTGACCGCCGCCCGGTAGCCCCCCTTGCGGGGGCCCCAGAAGAACCAGGCGATGCCCGCGATAGCCGCGAGGCCGGCTACGATTACGAACAGCTTATCAATAGTCATAGTGTTGCTCCTTTCGCCTTCCAGAGCCTGAGCCGGTTGGCGTTGCTGATCACGGTCACCGAGCTGAAGCTCATCGCCAGGGCCGCCAGCAGCGGCGAGAGCAGGATGCCGGCGAATGGGTAGAGCACCCCCAGCGCAACCGGAATGCCGAGGCCGTTGTATATGAACGCGCCGGCCAGATTCTGATAGACGTTGTGCATGGTTGCCTTCGAGATCGCGATGGCCGTGGCCACGCCCCTCAGGCTTCCGCTGATGAGTGTCACGTCCGCGGCCTCGATGGCGACGTCGGTGCCGGTCCCGATGGCAAACCCCACGTCGGCCTGCGCCAGGGCAGGCGCGTCGTTGATCCCGTCGCCAACCATGCCCACCTTCTTGCCCTCTAGCTGCAGCTTCTGGACGTTGTGGGCCTTGTCCTGGGGCAGCACCTCCGCGAGAACCCGGTCCACGCCGACCTGTCGGGCGATGGCCTGAGCAGTCCGGCGGTTGTCGCCCGTCATCATCACCACCTCCAGCCCAAGGGACTTCAATGTGGCGATGGCCGCCTTCGAGTCATCCTTCACCGTGTCGGCCACGGCTATGATGCCGGCCGCCCGACCGTCGATGGCCACGAACATGGGAGTCTTGCCGTCGTCCGCCAGTTTCTGCGACTCAATCTCCAGCCGGCCCAGGGCCACCGCCTTGCTCTCCATCAGCCTGGAGTTGCCGAGTAGCAGCTTCCGGCCCTCGACCTCCGCCTCCACCCCATGGCCCGGGATGGCCGCGAAGTTCGCGACCTCGGGCAACTCCAGCCCGCGGGCCTGTGCCCCATCCACGATGGCGCTGGCCAGTGGGTGC
>JAJYKO010000691.1 GCA_021788565.1 Chloroflexota bacterium | reverse complement strand
GGATCGTGGAACTACGGCCATAGGTCTGCCTAACGTGCCCCTCTCCCTGGCCCCTATCCCCCGATTTCTGGGTCACCGACGGCGGTCGAGAAATGGACTCCAGCAGCCTGCTGATGTCTGGCCAGTTTCGGCACCCGATCACGGCGTCGATACCGGCCGCCTCGCTCATGAGCGCGCTGCCTTCCCGCTGTGCGAGGCAACCCGCGGCCACCAGATAGCTGCCAGGCCCTTTTGCGGCGGCCAACGCCCTCAGTGACGCAAGCGACTCCTCTTTGGCCGCGTCAATGAAGCCGCACGTGTTCACGATCACCACGTTGGCCTCGCTGCTGCTGGCAACCGAACTGTGGCCCGCCTCCGTCAGCAAGACCTCTATTCCCTCGGAGTCCACCTCGTTTTTGGGACACCCAAGGGTCACAATGTGGAACTTCAACTATTGCCTTCCCCAGGTTACATTTTTGACTTCGCCGCTGGCGCCGAGCTTGCCTTGGCGCATTCCATTGACGGTCACCTCCACGCCGCCAGCGTTTCCGACCCGCATGTCCATTCGATCCTTGGCACTCCAGGTTCGCGTTTCTCCAACCTGAAGCTCTCCTTCGAAGAGCGGCGTGCTCTGCCCATCGGCTACTACCCGCAGCCAGGTTCTCTCGGTCGCGTAGACGGTCACCACGACCGCGCGAACCGGGGTAGGGCTGGGCAGCGGAGTTGCCGTGGGCGTCACTGTGGGGAGCGGGGCGATCGCAAACGACGTGGGAGTGACAACGGGTGTTGCCCTCGGGGGTATGTCAGAGACCGCGGTGGATGTATACGACAGGTACTGAGCATAAAGGTAGGCCACCCCTGCTATCACCAGCACGACTATGAGAAACGTTACTACAGCGCGCATGGAGATGGCGCGGGGTTCGCGCAAACCCGCGGCAGCAGGGCGTATGGACGGAGCCACCGCCGCGCGCTCGGGAGGCTGGTACAGCTTTTCCACGAACGCAGGGTCCAAACCGAGATACTCGGCGTATATCTGCACGAAGCCCCGAGCATACACCGGCGCCGGAAGGACTGAGTAGTCGTCTTCTTCCAGGGCGATCAGGTACTTTCTGCGAATCTTGACTTCGGCCTCCACCTGTTGGAGGGAGAGGTCGCGGCGGTCTCTTTCTTCGCGGAGCACCTCACCAAGAGTGGGCATTCGGCTACTTCCCAAAAAGGGTCGCGGGGGTCAGAACTGGGGGACGGTGCCCTCCCTCTGAGACGGGCACCCCGAGACCCGGCTTACCTACGTTTGTACCAGGGTCAACTACCGCGTCAATATATAGAGCCCTCCGGGCAGTGTCAAGGATGGCTCACCGCGATTGACTGAGTTTGAATGGGCGGACCATAATTGGGCTTCGAGAGACAGGGGCAAGGGGACGCCACGCAGATCCTGGGCCACTGACCCTGTTCGCTGATCCCTGGTACTTGGTGGAGGCCGTGAGCGGAAACATCACCCTTATCAGCATAGTCGGAGCGGTGGCGCTTCTGTTGTATGGAATGAGCACCATCGGTGAGGCACTGCAGAGAGTAGCAGGGCAGAGGCTGCGCCACCTTCTTTCCACGTTGGGCGAGAACAGGCTGGGAGCCGTCGCGACTGGCATCGTCGTCACGGTGGCGATGCAGAGCAGTGGTGCGACCACTCTGCTGGTGGTGGGCTTCGCGCGCGCGGGGCTCATGGAGTTGCGGGAGACGATCGGGTTGATCCTGGGGGCGGATATCGGCACGACCGTCACCGTTCAGTTGCTTGCCTTTCACATCTACGATTATGCGCTGCTACTTGTGGCCGTGGGCGCGGCACTCCTGCTTTCCTCGCGGCGGCAGGGTCCGCGAGACGTGGGTCAGGCTATACTGGGCTTCGGGCTGGTGTTTCTGGCGCTTCGGATCATCATCGACTCGATGGCTCCCGCCGAAAACGACCCGCTCACACGAGAGCTGTTCGCCAGCCTTGGGGATGCCCCGCTCCTCGCGGTGCTGATTGCGGCGATCTTCGCCGCCGTGACCACCAGCAGTGCGGCCACGATAGGCATAGTGCTCGTACTTGCCGCCGACGGTATTTTGCCCATCCGGGCGGCGGTGCCCCTCGTGCTCGGCGCGAACGTCGGAACCGCGGTGCCGGCGTTTATTTCTGGCTTCGGAGGGAGCACTGAAGCAAGACGGGTCGCCGTGGTTCACATCCTCGTGAAGTCGGTCGGAGCAGCTCTGTTCTTGCCATTCACGGGGCAGGTAGCGGAGTTGATGGCATTTACAGGCAGCGATCCCGCGAGACAAGTTGCCAATTTTCACACTATCTTCAACGTGGCGCTCACGATCGTCTTCCTACCTTTGACCGATTCGCTTGCGAGGCTGGTAAGGTGGATGGTACCTGCAAGGCCCGCCGAGACTGGCTTCAAGGCGAGGTATCTGGATGACTACGTGCTGGAATCGCCGCCACTGGCGCTGGGCGAGGCCACGAGAGAGGTACTGCGAATGGCAGACATCGTCCAGGAGATGGTGCGAGACGCACTCGAGGTGCTGAGGGACAACGATGAGGCGCTCATCGAGCAGATCGAGCAGCGCGAAGATCGTGTCGATTTTCTGGAGGAGGCGATCAAGGCCTACCTAACCAGGCTTTCGCAGCATAGTCTCACGGAGGAACAGTCTCGGCGAGAGGTCGGGCTTCTATACGTGATAGGGGAGTTGGAGCACATCGGCGACATCGTCGACAAGAGCCTGGTGCCGTTTGCGCAGCAGAAGATGCACGCTGGGCTCACCTTTTCCGCGAATGGAATGGCGGAGATGGAGGACTTTCATCGACGTGTCACTGAGAACCTGCGGACTGTGGTCACGTCGATCGCCACCGGGGACCAGGAATTGGCGCGGCAGGTGCTTTCGGAGAAGGCCGGTATCAACAAGATGGAGCGGGAATTGCGCCAGGCGCACATTCAGCGCCTTCATGCGGGGACCAGGGAGAGCGTCGAGACTAGCTCAATCCACATCGACGTGCTGAACGACTTGAAGCGAATCAACTCGCATGCCACCAACATGGCTTATGTGGTGCTAGGCGAGCTGTAAACTGGGGACGAGGTGAGGGGGAGAGTGGAGTTCTGAGTTCTGAGTGTAGAACACAGGACACAGGACGCAGGACCGGAGCCCAATGACTGATAGCTGACGGCTGACGGCTGACAGCTGATTGCTGATTGCTGATAAAGGAGAGGGCATTGAAGATACGCGTCGCGGTGGTTTTTGGTGGGCGTTCGGGCGAGCATGAGGTATCGCTCGCTTCGGCGACTTCGATCATGGATAACATGGACCGGTCCAAATATGAAGTGATACCGGTAGGCATCACAAAGGAAGGCCGCTGGCTCCTCGATGGGGAGCCCATGAAGGCGCTGAAGGGCGCCGATGGGGAGACAGGGGGACACGGAGACAGGGCGAAGGAACTGGGAGCCGGGACTACAGATGGAGAACGTGGGGTGGAGCCAGCTGTTGTAAGCATGGCTGCGAGCCTGACTTCCAACTCAGAACTCAGAACTCAGAACTCAGAACCAACCCGGCACCCACTGGCTGTCGACGTCGTCTTCCCTGTCTTGCACGGACCCTTTGGGGAGGATGGCACTATCCAGGGCCTGCTGGAGATGGCGGGAGTGCCGTACGTGGGCGCCGGTGTGCTGGCCTCTGCAGCGGGCATGGACAAGGCGGTGATGAAGGCCCTCTTCCTCCAGGCAGGACTCCCAGTGGTCAAGCATATCCTCGTGAGCCGGAAGGAGTGGGAGGCGGCCGGGGACGCGGTAATGGACAGGATTGGGACCTCGATAGGCTATCCCTGCTTCGTGAAGCCGGCGAACCTCGGCTCAAGCGTCGGGATTTCCAAGGCCGTCGACCGCGCCACGCTGGCGGAGGCGATGCGGACGGCCGCCAGCTACGACCGCAAGCTGATTGTCGAGGAGGGGATCGACGCGCGGGAGATCGAGTGTAGCGTGCTGGGCAACGACGACCCGATCGCCTCGCTCCCCGGCGAGGTGGTGCCGTGCAATGAGTTCTACGACTACAGGGCCAAGTATGTAGAT
>JAJYKO010000690.1 GCA_021788565.1 Chloroflexota bacterium | reverse complement strand
GAAGAAGCGCATGCCCGCCGCGATCGCGCCCTCCGCGATGGCCTCGTTGCCCTGCATGAGGACGGGGTGCGGGGACTGTTCGTTGCTCATTTGGACTTGAACACCTCGATGGCAAAGTCCGGGCACATCATCTCGCACAGGCCGCAGCCGGTACATTTGTCGGGATAGGTCAGGTGGGGAGTGCCGACGTCGTCGGCTGTGAGCGCGTCGGTGGGACAGAAAGCCACGCAGATGTTGCACGACTTGCACCAGCTGAGATTGATCTCAATCCGGTTCGATCGGACATTCGGCGGGTTACGGGACGGATCAGCATCGATCATCGGCGACCCCCTTTTAGCTATTAGCTATTAGCTATTAGGTATTAGCTCGGCGCGGGTGACCGGCGGCCACTTATCAAATCCTAGCAGTCACCAACGCGAGCTACCTGTAGCGTCAGGGCTCGTCCCCGACATGGTACCCGTCACCCACAAGGGGACGACGCTACATGGAGCGACTGTCATCCCAACAACTGCTAATCGCTAATTACTAATAGCTACTAGCTATTAGCTTTCTCTGAGCCAGTGGGCAAGGTCCTTCGCGAAATAGGTGATTATGATGTCGGCGCCGGCTCGCTTGATCGAGGTCAGCACCTCTATCGCCGTCCGCTTCTCCTCCAGCCAGCCGAGCCGCGCCGCGGCCTTCACCATGGCGTACTCTCCGCTGACGTTGTAGGCCGCCACGGGGAGATTCACGGCATCTCGGACCTTCGCGATGACGTCCAGGTAGGCCAGGGCCGGCTTCACCATCACCATGTCGGCTCCCTCCTGGATGTCCAGCTCGACCTCCCTGAGGGCCTCGCGGCTGTTGGTGGGGGCCATCTGATAGGATCGACGGTCGCCGAACTGGGGCGTGGAGTCCGCGGCCTCGCGGAAGGGTCCGTAGAAGGCCGACGCGTACTTGGCGCTGTAGGCCATTATGGCGACGTCGCTCCGCCCGGAGGCGTCCAGCGCCTGACGGAGCGCACCAACGCGGGCGTCCATCATGTCCGACGGAGCGACTATGTGGGCGCCGGCCTCCGCGTGGGAGACCGCGGTGCGAGCCAGCAGCTCCAACGTAGGATCGTTCAGCACCTCGCTGCCCTGGACGATGCCACAGTGGCCGTGGCTGGTGTATTCGCAGAGGCAGACGTCGGTCACGACCAGGAGGTTGGGGGCGTGCTCGCGAATGGTGGTGACGGCCCGCTGGACGATGCCGTCGGCGCGATAGGCCTCGGTGGCGAATTCGTCCTTGCTGTCCGGAATGCCGAAGAGGATCACCCCGGGGATTCCAAGCGACTCGATCTCACGGACTTCGGCCGCCAGGAGGTCCAGTGACCACTGGTAGACCCCCGGCATGGATCCTATCTCATTCTTTATCCCCTTGCCCTCGACGACGAAGAGGGGATAGATGAGGGATTTGACGTCCAGCCGAGTCTCGCAGACGAGGTCGCGCATGGTCTGCGAGGAGCGAAGCCGGCGTGGACGAACGGTGGGTGCGCCGAAACTGGCCGGCAGGGCACGCCTCTCGAGAGTCTCCATAGCCATCTCCTGAGCCCAGTAGGGAAGATAAGCGGAACCGTGTGTCCATTGTAGTGCGGCTGGGGCTCGGGGGCAACCAGAGGGACGGCCCCCGTGGACCGGCCAGAGGGTAGGTCCACTCCTCACCGATGCGGGGAGGGATTAAGACGGGCAGCCCGGGAGGCGGTGGGAGGGAGAGCCCTGAAAGGGCGTAGTAGGCTAGCCCAGGGCCGCCGCCCTGGGGAAGCGGCGCCACAAGAGGGGAGAGCCATGTAAGGGCGCCCTGGTGAAGGGCGGGGGTTGAGGTCGCCCCTACAGCGCTCCGGGTCTGGGGGGTCCCCCTTCCCGGAGCGGCCCCTCGGGCCCTGGGGCTTCATTGCTGTACGCCGGGCCCCTCGGGCCCTGGGATTGAGCGGCAAAGCGTCTCTCGTGTATTGGGAATCGGGCGGCCCATATTCGCCGGGCGCTAACGGCAGGGGAGGCGAAGGACGAAGCGGGCGCCGCCGTCGGGGGGGCGCTGTAGGGAGAGGGAGCCGCCGTGCATCTCGACAATCTGGCGGCTGACGAAGAGGCCGATGCCCATGCCGCCGGCTTGCAGCGTCGGGTGGGCCTGGTGGAAGCGCTCGAAGATAAGCTCGTCCGCGCCGTCGGGTATGCCGATTCCGCGGTCGCGGACGGCTATCTCCACCCAGCCATCGGCCGCTGGGTATACTTCGACCTCGATCACCGAATCATAGTTGGAAAACTTGATGGCGTTGTCGAGGAGATTGGTCAACACCTGCTCCAGCCGGAGGGGATCGCCGGAGACATGGGCCACCGGCTGGTCGCGTAGCTCGATGGCTCGACCCGGGTGGGAGTGTTGCACGACCGAGACTACACCACGCGCGAGGGCGGTGAGGTCCGTGTCCTCCTGGGAGAGCTTGAGCTTGCCGGCCTCCAGGCGTGAGAGATTGAGGAGCTGCTCGGCGAGCCTGGCGAGCCGCTTGCTCTGGGCATCCAGGGTTCTCAGGGAGCGGGCGAGTCTCGCGGGATCGAACGAGCCCGTCTTCTCGAACTGGCGCACCATCACCTGGGCGTATCCCTGGAGGGATGTGACAGGGGTCTTCAGCTCGTGGGCGGCGACGGCCATGAACTCGTCACGGGCCTTCACGGCGTCCTCGGCCTCGGCCCTCGCCTGCTGGGCGTCGGCGAGCAGTCTCATTCGCTCCTCTTCCGCTTCCTTGCGCGCGGTGACGTCGGTGTTGGTGCCGAACCAGCTAAGGACGCGCCCGTCTCGGTCCTTCAGGGGCATCACCCGCGTCAGGAACCACCGGAAGCGCCCGTCCGCTCCCTTCAGAGGGAAGTCCATGTCGAATGGTTCCCCGGTGGCTATGGATCCCATCCACCTCTCCAGGACAGCGGGCAGCATCTCGGGGTCGTGGACGCTCTGCCACCCCCACCCCTCCATCTGTTCTGGGGTCGTGCCCGTGTACTCGTACCATCTCCGGTTGTACCAGTAGATGAAACCGTCAGGTTTAGCCATCCAGGCGAGCTGGGGGATGGCATCGGCCATGGTCCTCAGACGCTCCTCGCTCTCGCGCAGCGCTTGCTCCGCTCTCTTTTGCTCTGTAACGTCGCGGGCTACCACCACCGAGCCAACGATACGGCCCTCCTGGTCACGGATCGGCGCGAAGCTGTAACTTCCTACCCAGGTTTCGCCAGTACCCTTGCGGCGCAGGGCGTATTCCGCGTTGGTGGCCGTCTCACCCCGTAGCGCTCTGCGAACCGGCCATGTATCTAGGGGCGCAAGCTCCCCGGTGTCCGTGAACAGCTCCAGGAACTCGGGGTATTCCGCCAGGGTTTTGGCGCACTCCGCCTTGTTCTTGAACTTGTGGAAAGTAGCGAAAGCTTCGTTGAAATCGACGAAGCGGCCGTCGGTGTCGGAGATGAACACCGCATCGGTCATGCTTTCCAGGGCCACCTCCAGCTTGGCCTGACTCTCTCGAAGCTCGTCGCGGTTTGCGTGGAGCTCCTGATACTGAGCCCGCAGCTCCGCCGACCGAGACTGGAGCTCCTCTGACTGAGACTGGAGCACCTCGTTCTGCGCCTGGAGCTGTTGCGACTGGTCTCGCATCGTGGCGAGGAGTCGCTCGCGCTCGACGGTGAGGTCGCGCTGGCGGATGAACAAGGAGTAGCTCTCGCGAACGAGCGCGAGGAGCAACATAACGTAGGCGAGGTCCCACACCGCGCGGGCGCCGTACCACCAGGCGTCGTATCGCTTCCCCCCTATGACGGTGAAGAAGACCCCGAAAGCCACGAGCAGCAGGAAGAGCGATACGTAGCCCAGGATCGGGTCCCGGGACTCGTGGTGGCGACGGTACGCCGAGACGGCGCCGACAGCCAGGAGGGCCGAGATGAGAGTATCCAGGATCTGCGCCAACGGGGTAAAGTTGAGGCCAGCGACGACAACGGGCAGAGCGTTTTCAAACGAGACGGACCCGAGGCCGACAAGAGCGGCAATGGCGGCAGCGACGCCGTATACGGAGGAGATCCT
>JAJYKO010000689.1 GCA_021788565.1 Chloroflexota bacterium | reverse complement strand
CTTCGAGACCGAGACCGCGGCTTTCTGGTACGACTCCCCCGAGGCTAGGAGCGGGGATCTGGACCCGAAGAGGATCAAGACTGAGGTCTTTTTCTTGCCGGCAGCCTTCCCAGGTGAGAAGGAGGGTACCTTTACCAACACCCAGCGCTTGATCCAGTACCACGACAAAGCCGTGGAGCCGCCTGGGGATGCACGCTCCGACGCGTGGTTCACGTACTACCTGGGTCTGCGCCTCAAGGAGCTATACAAAAACAGCACCGATCCTAAGGACAGGGCGATCCAGGACCTTACCTGGGACTACCCCGCGGTCGGCGAAACGCAGGATCCCAGCATCGACCATATCGACCGAGAGATAAACGGCTACGAGTGGGCAACTCGCTGGGAGGGTCGGAAGCAGGTCCCGGAGTACACGCACCTGAAAGACGATGGTTCCACCGCCTCCGGCTGCTGGCTCTACTGCGGTATGTACCCGAACGAGAAAGAGAACCTGACCAGGAACCGGACGCCAGACCCGGATTGGAACCCAGGAAGTCACCTCGGCTGGGGCTACACCTGGCCCGGCAACCGCCGGATTATGTACAACCGCTGCTCGGCAGACCCCGACGGAAAGCCCTGGTCCGAGCGCAAAAAGTACATCTGGTGGGACGAGCAGGCGGAGAAGTGGGTAGGCTACGACGTCCCCGATTTCAACCTGCACAAGCCGCCCGACTATAAGCCGGCGCCGGACGCCAAAGGGCAGGAGGCCCACACGGGGAGCGAGCCGTTCACGATAGCTCCAGACGGGCGGGCGTGGCTGTATGCTCCGGCTGGTATGAAGGATGGTCCCCTGCCCACTCACTACGAGCCCGTCGAGTCGCCGGTGGTCAACCAGCTCTATCCGAACGAGCAGTTCAGTCCCGCGGCTGGGCTCTTCAACCGACCCGACAACCGATACGCGCCCGCGGGAGACCCCAGATACCCGTACGTGATCACCACTTATCGGGTCACGGAGCACCATACCGGTGGAATCATGACCCGCTGGCTCCCGTGGCTGTCCGAGCTTCAGCCGGCCGGTTTTGCGGAGATTAGCCCGGAGTTGGCGGCCGAGAAGGGTGTCAAGACCGGCGACTGGGTGACTGTGTCCTCGATGCGCGGCGAGGTCGAGGCGATTGCCCTGGTCACTGGACGGATGATCCCGCAGCAGGTCAACGGGAAGGTGGTGCACACGGTGGGCATGCCCTGGCACTTCGGGTACAAGGGGCTCGCCCGGGGCGACATCGTCAACACCCTCTCCCACATCTCTGAGGACCCGAACAGCAGAATCCACGAGGGTAAAGTGTTCACCTGCAACCTGCGGCCGGGCCGGAAGGGAGACCATCGATGAGCGACTACATCTTGAACCTATCTCACGAACACGAGAGCGGGCCGAACTACTCCGGCCGCATCGCGAGCGAACAGAATAACGGGCCCGGCTACAACACCGCCCCGCCGCCGACACGCGACGAGTCCGTCCTGACCTGCGGCTTTAAGGTCCTGCCGGGAACCAGCTACGGGTTCTTCACGGATACGACGGTGTGTATAGGCTGCAAGGCTTGCGAGGTTGCCTGCAAGCAGTGGAACCAGATACCCATGGATCACTATGGATGGAAGGGGCATAGCTACGACAATACGAGCGAGTTGCGGGCCACCACGTGGCGCCACGTAGCCTTCATCGAGCAGTTCGGAGACGGGCGACGGGGACATGGGGAGACGGGGGGACGGGGAGAAAGAAACTCCGTCTCCCCCTGGGAGAGGGTTGGGGTGAGGGCGGGACTCAGAACCCAGAACTCAGAACCCAGAACTCAGAACTCATCCCCCGGCCGTTGGCTCTTCCTGAGCGACGTCTGCAAGCACTGCGAGAACGCCGGATGCCTCGAGGCGTGCCCGACAGGGGCCATAGTGCGCACCGAATTCGGCTCGGTATTGATCCAGCAGGATGTCTGCAACGGCTGCAAATACTGTGTGCCGAGCTGTCCATTCGGCGTAATCACAGTAGATGAACAGAGAGACGGTACGGCTCACAAGTGCACCCTCTGCTACGATCGGTTGAAGGAAGGCTTGGAGCCTGCCTGTGCCAAGTCCTGCCCCACCGACTCCATTCTATTCGGGCCAGTGGAGGAATTGAGGAAGATAGCGTATCGCCGAATTGGAGAGCTTCACGAGCAGGGGCATCGCGATGCCTACCTCTACGGCGTGCCGGGCAGTCCCGGGGCGACGGGAGGAATAGGCAGCCTCAACTGTTTCTTCCTGCTCACCGAGCGGCCGGAGGTGTACAACCTGCCCGCGGCGCCCGAGTTACCCTCCAGGCGGGTGGTCAAGTCCTCTGTGGCAGCGGCGGCTACGGCTCTTCTGTATGCTGCGGCCACAGCCTGGGTCGTCTACAGTGCGCGGAATCACAGGTAGGAGCAAAAGAGCATGAATCACCCAACGAAGGACCGTCCATCTGCTGAGGCTCGAGAGCGCGCAGCGTTCCCAGCCGAACTGCGGCAAGCTAGAGAAGGCGTTCCAACTAATTACTACGGCTATCCGGCGTTGAAGCGCCCCGAGTGGATTTGGGAGATCCCGCTGTACTTCTTCACCGGTGGGCTCGCGGCCGGCTCCTATCTTATAGCGACGCTCGCCAGCCTTTTCGGGACGGAGGAGGACCGCGTCGTGGCGCGGGTGGGCCGCTACCTTGCGCTGGCATCCATAGCTGTCAGCCCGGTTCTCCTCATCCTTGACCTCGGCCGGCCGGAGCGGTTCGCCAACATGCTTCGGATCTTGAAGACCAGGTCGCCGATGAGCATGGGCAGCTGGGGCATCACAGGGTTCGGCTTCTTTGCGGTGCTCGGAGTGGTGCGCCAACTTGTCGAGGATGGAATCCTCAGCTCGAAATCGCCGCCAGCCCGGCTGTTCGCATGGGTGCCGCTTTCGGTTTCGGGCGTGATCGGGAGCTTGATCGCCTTTTTCGTGAGCGGGTACACCGGGGTTCTGCTTACCTTCACCAATGTCCCGTTCTGGGCGAAGAACCGATGGCTGCAGGCACCCCTTTTCATCACGTCGGCGCTCACGAGTGCTATCGCCGCCATATCCTTGGTGCTGACGGTGGCGGGTCGCGGCACCGGGCGCACCTATGGCTGGCTGGAGACGCTGGCCGATGGAGCGGCCGTCGGCGAGGCCGCGCTCATGGCAGGAAGTGCCGTAGCTCTTCGCTCTACCGCAAAACCGCTAATCAGGCCACGCAACGGCTTGCTATTCTGGTTGGCGGTCGTGCTGATGGGAACGGTGGCGCCGTTAGTGCTCAGGCAGTTGGAGCGGCCCCACCAGAGCAAGTCGTCCGCCATGCATGTTGCCGCGCACGTATCGGTATTGGCGGGCAGCCTGGCCTTCCGCTGGGTTACTGTTCGGGCGGGTCAGGAGTCGGCCGACGATCCCGACGCCTACTTCCGGTTCGCCAGCGGCCGGCGGTAGACCGACCGTTCTGAGTGCTGAGTTCTGAGTACCGAGAGGGGTTCCGAATCGTGAGCACTCGGAACTCAGAACCCAGAACTGCCTGGGCCGCCGTGGAGCTTCACCGAATGAGCCTTGTTCTAGGGGGTAAAATGGCAGGGGTTGCTTTGCAGGAAGTTCGCGGCACGATCGCTCTGGCCCAGGAGGACCGCTTCCGGCTGCGGATGGCGGACGGACGGTCTATCCTCTTCATTCTCGGGGCACGGCGCGGGCCATCGCTGGAACGCCTCGAGTCTCTCGCGGGCTCGGGAGAAGTGATTCTTGTCCGCTATCGAGGGGATCCCGATTCTGGAGCGGTGGCTGAAGAGATAAGGGTGGAGTCGTAGCCCACCCTCAGCCCGGTGGAACAAAATAGAATACGATAGCCAGCACCAGGTAGACGGCAAGGAGCTGCGCGCCCTCGAACCAATTTGACTCTCCATCCAGCGTTATCAGGGACACGGCGATCACCGATAGGGCCAGACCCACCACTTCAAAGATGTTGAACACCAGCGTCATCGGAGAACCCATAATCACCGACGCGAAAACCAGCACCGGGGCGACGAAGAGGGCAACCTGGGTG
>JAJYKO010000688.1 GCA_021788565.1 Chloroflexota bacterium | reverse complement strand
TTTCTTGCCATTGACGGGCATGCCGTATGCTACGTTTCGTAGTCGAGGAGGATCGTAGAAGTTGGCGGAAAGACATTCCAGGATAGACCTTCACCTACACACAACCGCCTCGGATGGCGCGCTTAGCCCAACGGAACTCGTGCGGGAGGCAAAGGTGCGCGGGTTGGAGTGCATAGCTGTTACCGACCACGATTCCACCAACGGCATTGAGGAATCGATTGCCGAGGGACAGCGCCTGGGTATCCAGATCATTCCAGGCATAGAAATGAGCACGGACATCCCGCGGGCCGAGGTCCACGTGCTCGGCTACTTTCTCGACTACCACGACGAGCAGTTTCAAGTGGTGCTGCAGCAGCTCCGAGATGGGCGGCGGGATCGCGCCGAGAAGATGGTTGGCAAGCTGGCCGAGATGGGGCTGCCCATCCCGTGGGATCGTGTCCAGGAGGTAGCGGGAGCCGGCTCCGTCGGTAGACCGCACGTTGCACAGGTGATGCTGGAGTACGGTTACGTGTCCTCTCTTGCGGAGGCGTTCACCGAATACATCGGGCGTAACGCGCCGGCCTACGTGGAGCGCTACAAGCTGACCCCGGCCGAAGCGGTGCAGATGATCCGCGGCGTCGGCGGGCTGCCTGTGCTTGCCCATCCGTCCGAGGTGGTCACGCTGAGTCAAGTGCTCCCCGAACTCGTCACCGCGGGGCTGGTGGGGCTGGAATGCTACTACTTTGGGTATAGCCCGGAGGCAGTGGAGGGGCTGGTGGCGCTGGCCGACGAACGCGGCCTGGTGCCAACCGGTGGAACGGACTTCCACGGGAACGACACCACCGGTCACGGTCCGCACCACCCCGGCGACGTCTGGGTGCCGTGGGAGTCGGTCCGGCGTCTCAAAGCCATGACCGAGAGCAGGCGGTAGCCGCAGGCTTTAGCCTGCGCGTCTGCGACAAGGTTACGCGCAGGCTAAAGCCTGCGGCTACATAGTCATTTCAGCTCCGTTGTTCGACTTCCGCTTTCGCGTCCCGACGCGCGAGGGCGAAGAGGATTACCGCCATTAGCAGGGCAAGCGCGACGAATGCGAAGATCTTCTCCATCGGCGTGAACCGAGCAGCTGCGATCCCGAAGATGGCGCAGAGCGCGTAGAACGAGAGGACGATCTGCCGCTGGGACAACCCTGCCCGGTAGAGCCGCTGTGGCAGGTGCCTCTGGTCGCCCCCCAGCATGGGCGATCTGCCGGCAGCCAGTCGCCGCATGATCACCCACGCCACGTCGGCGATGGGCACCCCCATTACCAGCAGGGCCGTCGCGACCTTTGCCCCTCCCATTATCGCCATCACTGCCAGAGCGTACCCCAGCAGCATCGAGCCGGAGCTACCCATGAAAATGCGCGCCGGGTGGAAGTTCCGGGGCAGGAATCCGATGCACACCCCCGCCAGCGCCGCCGGCAATATGCCGATGTCGTACTGGCCGAAGTCGAAGACCCCGCGGGCGAGCAGCACGAGCGCGGCGATGGCCGCGATACCCCCTGCGAGCCCATCCATCACGTCCACCAGGTTCATGGTGTTGATCATCCCCACTATCCAGACGACCGTGAACGGTACGACCAGCAGCCCCGGCAGGGGGATGGTCCCCCAGATGGGCGTCGCGATGTCGCCGACCACGATGCCGAAGGCGATGGGAATGGCGGCTATGACGATCTGGCCGATGAGCTGGGGAAGTGGGGCGAGCCGGCGTCTATCGTCCATGTAGGCCAGGGGTAGGATGGCTACTGCGCCCAGCATGACACCCAGCAGCCTGTGGGCTTCCATCTCCGATCGCGGGATGAGGTACGCACCCAGCAGAACCGCGATCAGGAAACCAAAGAAGAGGGCGTAGCCACCGGTGCGGGGGATGATCCGAGACTGGACTTCGCCGGCCCGCGGCTTGTCGACTATCCCTGTTCGACGGCCGAACTCCGCCGCGGCGAAGGTCAGCACGTAGGAGGCAGCAACCGCAATCACGAAAACCAGGGCAAGAGAGGTTTCTTTGGGCATAGCACCTGCTCGTGTACTGACGGGCCGGCAGGGCCGCCGGCCCCTACCACGTCACTAGGGTCGCCGGCCCCTACCACGTCACTTGGGCCGCCGGCCTCGACCACGTCACTTGGGTCGCCGGCCCCTACCACGTCACTTGGGTCGCCGGCCCCTACCACGTCACTTGTAGGGGCCGGCGACCCTGCCGGCCCGCTCGCTTCCTTACTGTAGGGAATGGGCCAGGTCAAGGAGCCTGCCGCGCAGGGCTTTCAGCTCCCCCGCGGTGGCCAGCTCCAGCAAATGGTCGATCTGTCCAGAAAGCTCCTCGTAGGAGGGCAGATCCCCGCGCGTCCTCGCGACCCGCAGGATCCCCGGGTACCGCGTCGGCTCGCCCGCCTCGTTGTCGCTCAGCAGAATCTCATGCATGCGCTCACCCGGCCGCGCCCCGATGTACTGTACCGGGCACTCGACCTTCTCGCCACCCGTGAGGAGATCGAACAGCCTCCGAGCCATCTCCGCCAGGTTGATGGCAGGCCCCGTGTCCGGCATGAAGACCATCCCGCTCTTGGGGTGTGCGGCCGTCTGGACCAGTAGTCTCGTCGCTTCGGGCATCGTGATCCAGTATCTGGTCATGCCGGGATCGGTGATGGTTATTGGCCGTCCCGCGGCTATCTGGGCGGTCAGGGTCTCGATAACACTGCCTCTGGTTCCGACGATGTTGACGAAGCGCGTGACCGAAAGCCCCATCGGAAGCTGCCGCGCGGCTGCCAACGTCAACTCTTCGGCAACCCTCTTGGTGCTTCCGTAGACACTCGGTGGGTTGACCGCCTTGTCGCTGGATGGGTAGACGAAGCGACTGACCCCGTGCGTGGCCGAAGCCTCGATCATAGCGCGAGTGCCGGCCAGGTTGACCTCTACCGTCTGATCCGGGTTCTCCTCGCCCAGCGGGACATGCTTGTATGCGGCCAGGTGGAACACCACCTCCGGTCTGCCCTCTCGAAAAAGGGCGTCCAGCTTCCGTCTATTCCGTATGTCGGCCAACCAGAG
Organism: Chloroflexota bacterium; assembly: GCA_021788565.1. The sequence continues at coordinate 1,019 of JAJYKO010000688.1, read as the reverse complement.
GCGCAGCGGCACCCCGGCCTGAGATCCCATCTCCACCCGCAGCCGAAACAGGGTGTGCTCGTGGTGATCCAGTAGCTGTAGCTCGGCCGGTTGTAGCTCTGCCAGCATACGGACCAGGGGAGCGCCCACGGACCCGGCCGCTCCTGTGACGAGGACGCGCCGTCCCTCTATCAGCTCCCGGCCGCCGATCAACTCCAATGGGGGCGATGGCCGTCCCAGCAGCTCTTCCTGCGAATATGGTCGCAACGTCTGGCTCAAACGTTTCTCTCCACGAAGCGATTAGCTATTAGCGATTAGCGGACGCGAGGGCTGCCTCAAGCCGGTGCTGCGCCTCCCGCATGTAGGTAGCCTGATTGGCATCCGGCTCGATGGTCTCGGTCACGAGGTAGCGCGCCGAGCGGCTGAGCCTCACGGCGACCTGATCCAGGTCCATATCGCCCTCTCCGTATGGCAGCCCTTCCTCCAACAAGCCTCTTGCGTTGGAGATGTGCGCCTCGAAGAGATAAGGGTCAATTTCCGAAAGGTACGCCTCCAGGGTGGGCTCGTCCTCCAGGGTGGAGAGGTAGTCCACCAACGGCTCCAGTCCCCGCGGCACATCCTGTCTATCCTGCTTCGTTTCCTGTCCCCTGTCCCCCGACCCCTGTTCCCTCATCCGCAGGCCGTTCAGAAATAGCTGCGCGTGGGAGACGTCCACCGTGACCTTCAGGCCCGGGAACCTCCTCGCGAAGAAGGCCAGGTCGCTCGCGCTCATCCCGATCGGCGTGCACATGTAGGTCGCCTCTCGCTGGCGGGCCACCGGCGGAATGTTCTCCAGCATCGGGACGAGTCCTCGGGACTGAACTAGCTCGACATAATGCTGTATGAATGGGAGACTGGCCTTCAGGGTTGCCATGTGCATCTCCTCCGTGATGGGCGGCAAGAGCTTTCTAGGTGCTATGGCATGCACCAGGACTGCCTCGGCTCGAATTTCGCTAGCGAGCCACGCGATGCGGCGCACGCACTCCTTCTGGGCCTCGCCG
>JAJYKO010000687.1 GCA_021788565.1 Chloroflexota bacterium | reverse complement strand
CCGCCGGCACCCATATACGAAAGCCTACGGAGGGCTGCAAGTAATGAACGAAGAGATCCGCGAGTTTCAGCACGCCCTGGACCGGGTGGAAATCGTCGATCTGAGCCACACGTTGGAGGAGAACATGCCCGTGTGGCCTACGCATCCAAGGTTCTTTCACAATCTCGTGGAGTCTTACGCTTTCGGGGACGTGAGCTGCCACTATCAACTCTCTATGGGCGAGCACGCCGGAACGCACGTCGACGCCCCCCTGCACTTCGTGCGCGAAGGCCCGAAGCATTACGGAATCGACCAGGTTCCCCTCGACGCTTTGCGCGGCAGGGCCGCCACCATTCAGGCGGCCGCCCCCCTTCCCGATAATCTGCTCACTCGCCACCACCTGGAAACCTGGGAGGCAGCTAACGGGCCCATTGAGGAGGGTGATGTCGTACTCATCCGCTTTGGATGGGACAAGCGCTGGGCTACCCGCCCGGGGGAGGCGCAGTTTCTGTCCGACTGGCCGGGGATCGCCAGGGATGCGGCCGAGTATCTGGTAGAGAAGGGCGTGAAACTCGTCGGCACGGATGCTCTGGCCCTTGACGTCTTCGGAACGACCGAGCACATCGCTCACCGGGTGCTGCTAACCCGCGCGGTACTGATAGTCGAGAACCTGAAGAACCTGGACAAGCTCCCGCCGTTTTCGTACTTCATGGGATTTCCGCTGAAGATTCGGGATGGCTCGGGTTCGCCGATGAGAGCAATAGCGGTGATTCCCAGGCGATGAAAAGGACCGTCGTCGTCGTCGCTACGCTCGACACCAAGGGCGAGCACGTTGGCTTCGTGCGGAGCATCCTCACGGACCTGGGTGTCGACACCATCGTCGTCGATACGGGCATCCTCTCGGAACCACGGACCCACGCGGACATCACGCGCGAAGAGGTTGCCGCGGCGGCTGGGCTCTCCCTATCGGAGATCAGCCTGCGTGGCCGCAAAGGGGTTGTGCTGATGGCCGATGGGGCCGCCCGCGTCGTCCGCGATCTCTATCAACAGGGACGAGTAGACGGGGTAATGGGGATGGGCGGCGGTCAGAATACCGCCATCGCGAGCACGGTCATGCAGGCTTTGCCGCTGGGCGTACCGAAGCTAATTGTATCCACGGTCGCAAGTGGTCAGATGAGCTTCGGCCCCTACGTCGGCACCAAAGACGTAACACTGATGCACTCGGTCGCCGACGTCGCCGGGAGCAATGCCATCATCTCACGTGTGCTGTCCAATGCCGCTAACGCTATGGCCGGCATGGCAAAGGCGGCAGATCGCGTTCGCCCGAGTGGGCGGCCCACCATCGCCGCCACCATGCTCGGCATGACCACGCCGTGTGTCGAACGAGCGATTCAGCCTCTCGAGCAGAGGGGTTACGAGGTTGCCGTCTTCCACGCCAGCGGCACAGGCGGGCAAAGCATGGAGGAACTGGTGAGGGAGGGATTCTTTCAGGGTGTCCTCGATCTGACGCCTCACGAGCTATCGGACGACCTCTATGGCGGACTGATGGGAGCGCCCGATCGGCTGGTGGCCGCGGGAGAGATGGGCATCCCGCAGGTGGTGGCCCCCGGTGGCCTTGAAATGATCTCCTTCGGGCCCGTGGACACGATTCCGAAGCGCTTCAAAGGGCGTCCGATCCTGATACACAACAAGGTGATCACATCGGTACGACTGAACGCAAAGGAAATGGAACACGTGGCCGAGGTTGTGGCTGAGAGGCTCAACGCTTCCAGGGGCCCCGTTGGAGTCATCTTGCCGCTACGGGGCTTCTGCGAGTTCAACCGGCCGGGGCTCGAGCTGTACGGTCCCGAGGCCGACGAGGCGTTTGTGCACGCATTGCGGGAGCTCCTGCGCAAGGACATCCAGGTGGTCGAACTGGATAACCACATCAACGATCCGATCGTGGCGGACACTGCTGTAGAGATCTTCAACAGCGTGATGCAACAGTTCAGCGGGGCGCGGGCCCCGACAGGAGGTAAGAAGGCTTGAAGAACAGGTGGACGATTCGTCCAATCATGACCGGCGCCAACTACGTGGACAAGGGGTTATATGCCACCCATCAGACCGATGTAGGCGTGAGGATCAAGCTCCCAGCTCTCGCGTTCCTGATCGAGGGATACGACCGCAGAATCCTCGTCGACACGGGTATGTCCGACGGGGAGCACGCGACCAGGTGGCACCATTCTGGAGAGCAGGCACCAGATCAGGCAATTCACAAGGCGCTGGAACGAATGGATGTGCCTGTAGATTCCATCGAACAGATCCTGTTCACGCATCTTCACTGGGACCACTGCTACAACCTGGAGCAGTTTCCGAATGCACGGAAGGTAGTCCACGAGAAGGAGTGGGAGTTTGCCCAGGATCCCATCCCAGTCTACTGGAACTCCTACGAGGCTCCCATCCTTGGGATCGGCAAGCCGCGCCCGTTCGACGGCGTCAAGTTCGACAAGGTGAACGGCGAGGAGCAGATCGTAGAGGGTATCCGTGTGTTCCCAACGCCCGGACACAGCCCCGGACACATGTCCGTCCAGGTGCACACAGAGGGGGGCGTGATCGTTCTGGCCGGCGACGGCTTCTTCGTGAAAGAGAACCTGTTGCCCGATAAGAGGCGGAACTGGCCCTTCCTGCCGATCGGGCGCTTCGCGAACGTGGTCGAGCTGTGGCATAGCTGCGAGGAGATGCTGCGTCGGGCAGATCTGATCCTGATGTCACACGAATGGTCGCACCTGGAGAAAGAGGTCTATCCGTAGAAGCGAAGTGAGCTAGCCGGATTCGCAGCAAGAATGGTGCAGATGTGGTATAATTATGTCAACAAGGCGGATCGCGAGGTAGCGTTCCGCCGGGCAAGAAGGGTTACCATGTCTCGAGAAGAACTTTCGATTAATACCCGTGCTCCGCTGCGAGTTCCGGGATATCTGTCGGTCAAGGCGGCCGCCGAGTGGCTGGGCATCACGGAAAGAAGCGTCCGCCACCTGATCGAGCGCCACAGGCTCACATCATCCAGGCTCGGAAGGATGCACTTTATCCCTACGCGCAACGTCAGCGCCTACAGGATGGAGAGAAAGCTCCGCCTGCGCCGAGCAAGGGACAGGGGACGTAGGGCCGCCTAGCCGGCCCTATTCCCCCTCCAGCTCCCACGCATCCAAATTCAACTGCTCGAGGTCGATGAGTATCTCGTCCAGCAATGAACAGGTAACGGGCCGCTCGCAAAGCTGCCGCAGTTCCTTCAGGCTCATCTCTGCCAACACCGCGAGTTCCCGCAGGGCTCGTTCTTCCCCCAGCGCCCGAACCAGGGCTCTCCCCGTTTCCAGCCTGCCTTCCCCCAACGTTGAGGGAGTGTTCGGCATTTCGTGGTCTCGCATTTCGCCCTCCCTCGAAGCACGTCCATCGCCAACCGGGATCATCTCAAGCGAAAAACCAGGTTAACCCCGATGATGTACTTACTGCACCAGGCGTGCCGCCAGGAGCCATCAGCTATCCGCTGCTGGGTGCCGCAATAGTTGTAGCGTCGCCACCGGGGGATGCCGTGAAACGGTGAGGGGGAGGCGCAGTTCGACGACTGCGCCTCCCCCTAAACCAAAGCCAAGGTGAAACCCGCGGGGTCTCTGGGGATCAAGGCACGTCACTACAGGGCCACGAGCCAAAGACCCCGCGGGTTTGGTCGCCGCTTCACTTTAGTTGCCTGCCCTTGCCGCGTCAGGTCCGGAACCTCGGCCTGATCAAGGCTGACAGCGGATCACTGACAGCTACACTCTCAGGTACGAGTTCGCGTAGATGACCTCGTTCTGGAGAACCCTGACCGTCTTCCAGATGTCAACCTGCTCGGGATCGTTCATGTCCACGGCATCCTGCGTCAGGTGCTCGCCAGCGGCGTAGGCGTTGTACAGCGCGCACAGCAGCTTGCCGACACCAGTGCTGGCATCCTGGTTCTCTACGATCCGAACCGCCTCCATCAGCTTACTGTCCAGCGGATCGACTATGGCAGAGTCCAGACCGACACCCAGGAGCATCACCAGGAAAATGCGATTGATGAGGGGCCGGTTCTCGTTGGGA
>JAJYKO010000686.1 GCA_021788565.1 Chloroflexota bacterium | reverse complement strand
TCTGTTTCCGCCAGGAGAGCCGTGTTTGGCAGCTGCCCAGTCGAAATGAGATCACGTCCCATTGAGAGTGCGCCCCTGAGGGATTGATAGCCTGTCTTGTCCGCGATCTACCAGACGTAATAGGCGGGATCGACGGGCTATACGCTATGCAGGCCGAGGACGACTGTCAAGTCATGCCGACGGCCGACGTGGTTTTGCCACAGTACTTTGGAAATGCTAGACTTGCCCGCGTTCTCTCACTGGTGAACGAAGGCAACTAGGAATGGATTTGCGCTTCTTCCGACCGTCCGGCGACTTCTCTATCCCCCACCGTCGATTCTTGGGCGATCTTCTCCTGGCTACCGCAGTAGTCCTTGATGTTGGGAGCGCGGCGTCGCTGGTTACTACCTGCTTTCTGGGTCCCACGACCTTGGAGTCGATAGGCGAGCCATGGGCGCTAGCTTTCTCAATGGCTACCATCGTAGGGATCGTGTGGTGGGTTCTTTATGTCGCCGTTCTCGACAGGCTGTCGAAGTCCGGATGGCGGGAACGACTCCATCGAATCACCTGGCCACTAGCGGTGCTCTTCACCGCTATGCTGCCTGATCTCGCGGTCTTGTTCTCCGGCAGGCTCCCGTACACACTACTATTCGACGAGGGCGGATTCAGGGAGTATCGCTATTTGGCTGGGGCGATAGTAACGGCGACTGTGGTCGTGCAGGAACTCATGCTACTCACGGCGGCGCGAGATGTGAGTCTAGCCACGCTGACAGTGGATGTCACGCACCGGCTCGGTGGGGCCGCGAAAGGGATAGTCGACACCCCGCGCTTGGTTGGCAATGGATTCCCGAAATACCTCCCACTGCTAGCGATCCTGGCTGTCGGCACGAAGCTTCGCCTGGATTCCCTGAACGTCTACGCCTACGGCGACATGGATGTGATGCTTTCCATAACCTATAACATCCTGCGCTGGCCTCCGGTCACCTACTACCAAAACTACGTGGCTCAAACCTGGGTCTACAACCATCTGCCACTCTTTCCGATCGCGCTGGCTCCGCTATACTGGCTGTCCGAGCACGTACTGCACATGTCCACTGCCTGGGCGGCCAAGCTACTGATCGGTCTAGCAGACATGGTAATCGCGGCGTTGCTTTATCGCCAGGCGCGCGGCAGATGGCGTCGGGCGTGGGGACTAGTGCTGGCGGCAATGTGGGTGCTGGCACCATGGGTCGTTGGCGGCGATGATCACCCGATCGCGGTAGCTACGCTCTTTGCCCTTCTAGCTCTGGCGACGGTCGAGCGGGGATGGCTCTCCGGTTTGCTGCTCGCGTTAGGAGTAGCGACTCGGCTGGAGGTAGCTTTTTTCGTCTTCCCCCTTGTGCTTCATTTCTGGTTTCATCGTGGGTTTCGGCAGTCCACGGCCTTCCTGATCACCTTTGGCACAACGCTGGGACTGATCGCAATCCCCTTCGTCCTGTATGGGCCCTCGGCTATGGGCTACGCCCTCATGGGACAGCTCCAGCGCGACGCGTCCACTGAGATGTCGCTGCTGACTTCGTTTCTGTCTACCCGACTGAGCCAGGGAATAGGGATCACATTTCGGCGCAACCCAACCGTGGTAGCGCTGGGCCTGAACCTTGTGATATCTCTGCTAGCACTGAGAGATCGCCGCGTCGGCCGCGTCGAGGTGGCCGCCTCGTTAATGTACATCCTGACTCTGCCGATACTGTTCGATAGGTATATGCTGTTCTCTTACGGATTGATCCTTCTCTATGCTGCGCAGTACGCGAACCCGTTTATTGCGGCCGCCGGCGTTCTAATGCTATTGCCGGCAACCCCATTTCAGACACTTATGCCGCCTTTGCTGTTTGTTGTTGTGGCCATTTTCGCACTGGCCAGGCCAGACGGACGCATATCGACTCGGGAAAGGGCGTCGGCATGAACTCCATGCAGAGGCTACGCAGCCATAATCTGGACACCCTGGTCATGGTGATGCTAATCGCAATCGCCCTGACTCGTGGCGCACTTTACGCAGTTGTAACTCCGCCTTTCGACTCCCCCGATGAAAAGGGGCACTACGACTACGTAGCATCTCTGCATGATACCGGGGGCGCCAAGATTCAGGGGAAAGAGCAACGCCAGCCGCCGCTTTACTACTGGATGACCGATCCGGCATACGCGCTGTTCGCGAATCAACCACCCTACCTGGACGTGTATGCCCTGGCGGCCGCGAAACCGTCGCTACTCTCGTTGATCGCGGTCCGGCTGGTGTCCGTGCTTATGGGCGCTGCAACCGTTCCGCTGGCTTACTGGGCAGCGAAGACTGTGATGCCGAAGCGCCCTTTCGTGTATCTCGGGACCACAGCCTTCGTAGCGCTGGTCCCAGCCTATGGGTGGCTCGGGGCGTCAGTCAATAACGATAACCTGGCGGATCTAGTGGCATCCTGCTCGATCCTGCTGCTGATCCGAGTGGTATCACGGGGCTTTTCGTACCGGCGATTGCTGGGACTGCTAGGGCTACTTGCGACGTCCATTGCAGCCAAGCCGACTATATGGCCGCTGATGGCGGCAATCGCAGCGGTGCTCGTAATTCGGGCGGCGTTTCCCCGCTTTGCTCAGAGGCCGAGACTCGGGATAGTGGCGTTTGTAGGTGCCCTAGCTGTCTTGACAATCGTTGCGGTTGGCCCAGCCCATTCGTTGCTAGCGTCGTTCTTCAAGCGATGGACCAAGCCCGATGCGCTCTCATCGCATGGTCTTCCGTACTTCTTGTCAAATCTGGATATTTGGCCATTCGTTTATCAGTTCAAGACCTTTTGGGGAAGTTTCTCCACCGATTCGGTTCAGATGCCGTCGGCGGCGTACTGGGTTTTGCTCGTCCTGACCCTAGCGTCGGTAGCGGGATTGCTGAGCAGGGTATGGAGAGCCTGGAGAGCCTCAACTGGCCGCTTTAGCTTTTCGGCACTAAGGGAGCATGCCAACATTCCAGCTCTGGTCCTGGCCGTGATGGTGTTGCTCCAGTGGATGGTGTGCTTTGGACGATTCTACTTGAACGACTCTCTTAGACCTGATCAGCGGATAGCGGGGTGGGACGACGATTTCGCGGTACTGCACGGTCGCTTCCTCTTCCCAGTGATAATCCCGATAGGGTTCCTCTTCATGTGGGGGATGGAAGCCATTTTGCCTCCGAGTTGGTCGAAGCGTGGGACCTGGGCGATGATTGCCCTGCTCATAGCCATCGACTGGACGGCGCTGTTGACCCTCGCCTTGGGGGGACATTCCTGGCAGATCTATCCAGGACAAGGTTAAGGCGGTCGCCCGACACGGTTGCCGAGCAGTCGGCCTCATCGGACCTTTCTAGAAGCCAAGACCGTACCAGCGGCAAGGAGAATGTAGACCAGCCCCAACCATGCGTATGTCAACGGACTACCGAGCAACCCCGGCCGGCCCTTGGTGAGGTTTTGGGCTACTGCCCCAACCAAGTCCACCAGGCGTCCTTGGGAATACGCACGGAACACGACGTATGCGTTCGTCGGTGCTCCGTTGATGTAGGCCTCGCCCAGGGGATATTCGTTGTGGAAGAACATCAGCAGGTTCACGCTGTCTGCAGCTGACAGTTTCTTGCTCGAAAGCGAGAAGTAGAGCTGCTTGCCGGCGGAATCAGCGATTGGTTGGAACTGGAAAGAGTACCACCGCGCCATGATGGTGCCAGGGCGGAAATTCCCCACATCGCCGGTCGGTAGGGCCGTCAGTGGTTGCTGCACCTCGCGTGGCTGCCTCTGAGGCACTTCCATGATCTTGAAGGAAACCTCTCCCTGATCGATGGGGTGCTCCACAGACAGCGTGACATCCACGCGATTTATGCCGTTTCGGCTCGCGACGAAAGTCTGTCCAAGCGAGGTAGCCGAATTGACTGCGCCGGCATGGTTTCCGTCGGGCGGACTGTTGGCATCGGGAATCTCCACCGGCCACTGGAGCACGGCCCAGGCGATCGCACCTGCCAAGGCGGCCAGCAGAACCAGCTTGACGCCTCGCTTCATTTCCGTAACGATCCTTGTCCATATGTGGACGCCACGAGTGAAGATCCCATATCCGGACTCCCTGAACC
>JAJYKO010000685.1 GCA_021788565.1 Chloroflexota bacterium | reverse complement strand
GTCAGCCAACGGCCGGCGGGAGTTGGTCTTCTCGCTCATCTTGAGCGAATATACGCCCCAATCATGTGGTTATCAATGCAAACAGCCGCTCGCCGTGTTGAATTCAACCTGCACTAAGCTGTATAGTCCCCGCTAGTTCATCATGAGAGTGAATATCGAAGACGGCAGCTGGCAGGTGACCGAGCAAGTGCCCCGCGCGTTGAACGCGATCCTTTTCGACCTTTACGACACCCTAATTTGGCTGGACGTCGCACAATCCGATGCCGGCCGAATGGAATTGGCCAGCCGGATTGGCGTGTCCGTGGAACACTTTATGTCAGCCTGGCGAACCTCCGTGACGGACCGCATGCTCGGCAAGGGCGGTGGTCTCGCCGGACACCTGGCCAGCACGCTCTCGATCCTGGGGATCGAGAGTTCCCGTGATCTCGTGTCTGAACTGGTTGCGATCGAAGAGCGCCGGCTGAAGGTATCCGTTCATCTCTATCCCCGCGTTGTTCCGGTCCTTCAACGATTGAAGAGGAGCGGCTATCGACTCGGCCTGCTCAGCAATGTCTCGGACGGGGCCGCTCTCCCTATCACACATCTCGGGCTAGGCCGTCTCTTCGACGAGATGATCCTCTCCCACGAGGTCGGACTATTGAAGCCGGATCCGGCCATCTTCCAACTGGCATGTGAACGCTTGAGGGTCACGCCACTGGAGACGATGTTCGTCGCGGACGGCGGCTTCGGCGAGCTGGACGCCGCACACCGCCTCGGGATGTTCAGCGTGATCGTGGAGCAAGATCATCAGAGCAAGGACTACGGCTCCAGCACTCAATACGACGTGAAGATCACTGACATCGGTGAGCTCGAGTCGATACTCCCCATGCACCCAGCAACCTCGTCAAACGCACAGTAGCAGGATGGTTCGCGGCCCGAGTGTCAGGTGACCCATAGCCCTTGCCATCGCTGACTCTGATCCCGTCTAACTGGTCTCCTGAGGCATGCCCGGATAGCCCCATATCTGTCCAGAGAAGTGATAAGATTCATGATGTAGAGGGGAGGTGGTTGCTGTGTGGTTCACGAGGTTCTGCTTCCGCTGCGTGGTTTCGTTGGCCTTGCTCTTCGTCATGGCCGCCACGAGCGTTTCTTCTTCCTTTGCGCAGACCGCTGTGCAGACCCCGTTCGCGGCTGTCGTATCGATGAGCGGCATCATCAACCCGGCCATGGCTGGCTACATTGACCGCGCTATTGGTCAGGCCGAGAACGCGGGCGCGTCAGTCATAGTCATCCAGATGGACACGCCTGGCGGGCTGGACACTTCCATGCGCGACATCATCCAGCGCATGATCGCCGCCAAGGTTCCCGTGGTCGTATTCGTGGCACCTTCAGGCGCTCGAGCTGCTTCGGCGGGTGTTTACATCACCTACGCCGCGCAGATCGCCGCGATGGCCCCCAGTACCAACATAGGCTCGGCACACCCAGTTGCCCTCGATCAAAGCGGTAACGAGCAGCAGATGACCGACACGATGACTCAGAAGGTCACCAACGACGCGGTTGCCTATATCAGGGGACTCGCTCAGAACAGAGGGCGCAATGCTGATTGGGCCGAGCAGGCAGTGCGAAACAGCGTGAACATCACAGCCCAGGAAGCACTTGATCAGAAAGTGATTAACGTCATCGCGCCCGACGTGCCGTCACTACTGGACAAGATTGACGGGATGACTGTCCAGACCCCGAGTGGAAGCGTGACTCTGAAGACCAAGGGGCTTCCGATCCAGCAGTTTGACATGTCCCCTGTCGAGGGCTTCCTCCATGCGATCAGCGATCCTACGATCGCATATATACTGCTCAGCCTGGGCACGCTCGGCCTGATTTTCGAGTTGTCTAGCCCTGGGGCGATCCTGCCAGGCGTCGTTGGTGGGTTATTCCTGCTTTTTGCCCTCTTCGGATTGGGCACCCTTCCCATCAACATGACCGGTCTGCTGCTGATAGCATTTGGTTTCCTGCTGTTTGTGGCGGACATCCTGGCGCCCACGCATGGGATTCTGACAGCCGGAGGCGTCCTGTCGTTTGTGTTCGGCTCCTTCATGCTGATTAATACGACCGGCGCTCCATTCCTCGCCATTTCCACGTCTGCCATCGTCACCCTGACCCTCGGTCTCACAGCCTTCTTCGTTTTTGTTGTGCGTGCTGTGGTGAGATCCCGAAGGCGCAAGCCATCCACGGGCCGTGAGGGTATGCTCGGTCAGATCGGCCGAGCGAAGACCGAGTTGGGGCCAGGTGGCATGGTCTTCGTGGATGGAGCGCTATGGGAGGCGGTGAGCGAGGGCGGCAGCATCTCGGAGGGCGAAGCCGTCGAAGTGATTGGAGAGCGCGGACTCACCCTCCTCGTTCAGCGGGTTGTGCCGACGAAAGAGCTTACCAGGCACTGAGCAGGTAGGCTCATTGACCCAGATCTCCGAGGTCTCGAAGACTTCGAGGTCTGGGTCGCACCCTGGTTGAGCCTGGGTGTGGCGGCATGATATGCTTCATCCGTCGAAGTGCACCTTTCGGGCAGCTCTACTGTGAGCGGCTAGTCAGGTTCCGCGTGGGTGTTGACTGAGGACAAGCAATGAGGCTTCCCTCGCGCCCCGGGTTCCCGGGCTTGTTGTCCGCTGCCACGTTGGTGCACCAAGGGGGCAACCCCCGGTACATTCGCGATCCCAGGCTTGAGCATCGGGCAGCGTTGCCTGAAGGAGGCCGATCCGACAGTGCGGGGCCGGACGGCCGGAGCTGCAAGGAGGCAGAGAGTGTTGGACGTTATCCCCAAGCCGCAGTTCGTTGTTTCCTGCGAGGAGGCAGATCGAAGAATGCTCGACGTATTCTTCAGGCCAAAGTCCATAGCCGTGATTGGCGCCACTCGAGACCCCAAGGGACTCGGTGGAAGTGTCCTCCAGAATATCATGGCAGCGGGTTACACCGGGCCCATCTACCCGGTGAACCCCAAAGCGCCGGAGATCAGCGGGTTGAAGGCGTACCCCACCGTCCTGGATGTACCCGAAGAGGTGGACCTGGCTGTCATCACGACCCCGGCCCGTTTCGTGGCGCAGGTTATCGAAGAGTGTGGCAAGAAAGGCGCTAAAGGGGCGATCGTAATCAGCGCGGGTTTCAGGGAAGTGGGCCCTGAAGGCCGAAAGATGGAGCGCGAAATCGGCGAAGTCGCCTCTCGATACGGTCTCCGTATCATCGGGCCCAACGTCCTCGGCGTGACCGACAGCTACACACCCCTGAATGCCACCTTCGCGGCTCTAGCTCCTGGCAAGGGGGCGACCTCGTTCATGTCACAGTCCGGTGCCCTGATGGCCGCGATCCTGGACTGGTCCGTGGGCGAGGGCTTCGGCTTTGCCAAGATGGTGAGCCTTGGAAACAAGCTGGATGTCGACGAGATCGATCTTCTTGAGGCGTGGGCCCAGGACCCCGATACCAAGGTAATCCTGGGCTACCTGGAAGGTATCGCGGACGGACCCCGTTTCATCGAAACGGCCAAGAAGGTGACGAAGCAGAAGCCGGTGGTCATCATCAAATCTGGTACCACCGCCGCTGGTTCCCGCGCGATCTCCTCCCACACTGGCACCCTGGCCGGTTCCGACCAGGCGTATCGAGCAGCATTCACGCAAGCCGGCGTGATCAGGGCTACTTCGGTGGAGGAGCTGTTCGACTACGCATTCGCGTTCTCCAATCAGCCGCTGCCTGCCGGCGATGGGATAGCCATCATCACGAATGCCGGCGGCCCCGGCATCATGGCTAGCGATGCTGCCGAACGGATCGGGATGCGCATCGCCCATCTGTCGGAGGAGACGACGCACGAGCTTCAAGCGGCTTTGCCGGCTCAAGCAAGTGCGCACAACCCGGTCGACGTCCTTGGCGACGCGCTGGCCGACCGCTACGCGACGGCGACCGAGATAGCGCTGAAGGACCCGCACGTGAACGCCGTGGTCGTGCTGTTGACCCCTCAGATCATGACGCAGTGCGCTGAGACGGCCAAAGCGATCGCGGACGTGGCAAAGCGATACGATAAGCCGGTTCTCACCTCCTTCATGGGGGCGGCCGAGGTAAAGGGAGCCCTGGAAATCCTC
>JAJYKO010000684.1 GCA_021788565.1 Chloroflexota bacterium | reverse complement strand
CGTGGACGCCAACGGGAACCTCACTGCCAGAGGCAGCGACTCCTTCACCTACGACCAGGCCAACCGCCTCAAGAGTGCCAGCGTGAGCGGAACGTCCACGACCTACGCCTACGACGGGGACGGCAAGCGCACGAGCAAGACCGTGGAGGCCACGCAGACGAACTACATCTACGACGTGAACGCGAGCCTGCCCGTGCTCCTGGACGACGGCACCCGCAAGTACGTCTGGGGTCTCGGCCTCGCCTTCGCCGTGGACACTAGTGGCAACCCCCTCATCTACCACACAGACGGCCTCGGCTCGGTCCGCGCCCTCACCGACACCAGTGGCAGCGTCGTGGAAACATATCAGTACGACGAGTACGGCAACGTGACGTCCAGTTCGGGCAGCATCACCCAGCCATTCCAGTACACCGGGGAGGCCAGAGACGCCGAGACGGGGTTCATGTACCTCAGGGCGAGGATATATGACGTGGGGACGGGGAGGTTCCTGATGCGGGATGTGGAGTCAGGCAGGGCCGACGCGCCCGAGACTCTCCACAGATACACCTACGTCGCCGACAATCCCATTCTCGGAACCGATCCCAGCGGGCTCGGAATGATCGTTCCATGCAAGTCCCCTAGCGGAGGCATAAAGCAGGATGCAGGGACCGTTACCGGCTTCGCTCTTGACCCCTGTAACATGCCATCATGGCTTCTCGCCGCCTCTGTCGAGGGCCCTTCGTCAATTCTAGCATACATAGGATTTAGTACCCTGCAAGTCGCGGGCCGAGTTGCATCCACACCCACGGGCCGCGCCATAGAAAGCCTAAAGGGCTACATCACCACGGGGCAGGGAGCATGGCGTCTACTATCTGTCCACCTCGAGGAGGCGACGTCCGACGTGTACACGAAACTCGGCGCGGAGTACAGCATGGAACAGGTTTTCGTCAACATTGAGACCGGTCAACGTCTCGTGCGTCACGTAGTCTATAATGCGGACAAGGTCTTCGAGGAGACGTTCCGGGATATTGCGAAGTTCGGGGCGCCGTGACATGCTTCCTGAAAAGGTCCTGCTTGAACACCAGCTGTTGGATCTCGTCGTTGATGGACCCGCACCGTTTGCCGGGCTGTTCCGGTCACTCGTCCTCTACTGTGGGTATCCCAGAGAGGTCGAGGTTTCAAGGATCATGGATGCCCTTATTAGGACGGAGCGTAACGGCTGGGTAAGAGCATGGCAACTAAGTGGCAGCGGAGGCCATCACGAGGCTTTGGAGGACGATGTGGCGAGGGGCCTGGTAGCCTACAGGGCTTGGATCCCCACTGTTGCGGATCTTGATGACCTCTCAGTCGACGAAGTAGGTCTCTGGTACGAGCTTACTGATGCAGGGCGAGAGGAATGGACGAGGTACTACCGAAAGGAACTTAGCCGTCAAGATAGGGCCTGGATGGTCGACGACATTCATGGCGAAATGCTTGTGATCGTTCATGCGAGTTCGACTGAAATGGCCGAGGAAGCGCTTGGCTACTGGCTGTCAGTGAACCCGGATATACGCTTGATCGAGAGCAGCAGGAGCGCCGAGAGTGTTTCTGGCTTCAGACTCCGCAGCGGATTGTTCGTAACTGGTGGAACAAGAGTCACTTGCCACTACCAACGTTCTGACGCGATCCCAGGCGCGTGAGAGGTCATCCCGCTGTGGGATAGGGCGGCGCTGCGTCGAGTGCAGCCCACCTATGTGACCTCGGGACCTGGCACACGGGCTGCCTGGCATCCACGACTCCAGCCGCATGAGGCAGCCCACTCTCCCCTGCGGTGAACGCCTCCCTGCCGGTGCAGCTGGACGGCGGCACCCACAAGTACGTCTGGGGCCTCGGCCTCGCCTTCGCGGTGGACACCTCGGGCAACCCCCTCGTCTACCACATGGATGGCCTCGGCTCGGTCGGGGCCCTCACGGGCTCCTCGGGCAACGTGGTCCAGACCTACCAGTACGACGAGTACGGCAACGTCGTCTCGAGTTCGGGCGGCGTCAGCCAGCCTTTCGCCCACATGAGCAAGCAGCGAGGCGATCGGGGTTGAAATTCCGATTGGCATGAACGGAAAGGGGATGCGTGGGAGAAGCGCGGCGCCGGCCCGAGATACAATCACCCTTCCACGTCCGTCTCACCATCCCAGCAACTTCTGATGTATTCTGTACGTGGATGCTGAATTTCGGCCGGTGGGGATCCCGACCGGCTATCGCGGGAGTCCGGTTGATGCGTTGAAGCCTGAGCCAATAACCGACTACTCGATCACCCTTCATGCCGCGATGGAGATGGAGCGTCGAGGACTCGATGAGGCAATCATTCGCTGGGTGCTGTCGGCCCCAGAGCAAAGACAACAGGTACGTCAGGGGAGAGTGGTCCTCCAGTCCAGACTGACTCTAGGATCGCCCCCCACGGAGTATTTCGTCAGGGTCTTCGTGGACGTGGACAGCCGTCCGGCCGATGTTGTCACCGCCTACGTCACTAGCAAGATTGCCAAGTACTGGAAGGAACAGGAATGAAGGTAGCCTACGATCCGAATACGGACACTCTGAGCGTGATCTTTAAGGAGAATGTCACCGTCGCGGAGAGCGACGAGGAGCGGCCGGGAATAATCCTTGACTACGATGCCCAGGGAAACCTAATCTCCCTGGAACTCCTGGATGCCTCCACGCGGGTCACGGAGACCCACAAGATCGAATTCCAGATGACAGCGTAGCGGATGCCCCTCACTCCGCTCCCTCGGATATGGACCCGGGGTATCAATGGTCCTGAAGCGGCGAAGTCTGATCCTCGGCCAGCAGGAGGCGCGTACGGGTTATCTGGCAGTCGGCGGGGTCGAGGCCAAGCTCGCGCAGCACCTCGTCGGCACGGCCGGCGCCCTGAGCGTCTGCTCGCAGCCTCATGCGCACCGCCGGGAGGCCGCCGTCCTCTCCCACCTCCAACGCCTGGATCATCGGCCGCAGGTCGTACTCCACGATTTTCCCCTCCCTGGCCCTGCCGCGAGGGAGCGAGGCGGCGGCGAGCACTCGGCCCGTCTCGACAATCAGGGCATCGAGGACGCCGGGCGGACAGAGGGCGGTGTACTCGGCAGCGTAGATGGAGCGCTGGATCGGGGGCTCGTCCGCCGGCACCTCCCTCACGTCAACCACCTCGAGCCCATCCGGCATCTCTCGCGACAGCTCTGCCGACGCACTGTCCAGGGTTCGGGGCTCCTCCAGCTGGACGTCCAGTAACTCGGCCCGAGCGGCGACGCCGACCGGAAGGGCCACGGCAAAGGAGAGCTTCGGGTGCGGATTGAACCCCTGGCTATACGCGAGCCGCCACCCCGCGCGACGCAGCACCCTCTCCCAAGCCCGCATCATCTCCAGGTGCGACAGGTACCTGACACCGCCATCCCGCGCGAACGTTATCCGCAGCCTCTGCAACGTCAGCACCCCCCGTAGACCTGGCGAACACCACACGCCAGGCACTTGGACCAGCGGCAGTCAGGAGAGAGCTCGGCACGAAGAGCGCGCTGATACTCGCTCGCCAGGAATCGCTTCTCGACGCCGGTGGAGATGTGGTCCCACGGCAGCGGCTCTTCCAATGCGAACTGCCGCTGGGCGGCTGCATGGACGTCCATCCCCCCCTCTGCAAACGCTCGCTGCCACAGGTCGAACTTGAAGTGCTCTGCCCAGGCATCGAAACGGCAGCCGAGCCGCCACGCCCGATATATCACCGCACCACTCCGGCGGTCGCCGCGCGCGAGGGCCGCTTCGACCACGCTGGTTTCCGGCTCGTGCCAGCTCACGCTGAGGCCAGGCCCCTTTATGGATCGCTTCAGCCCGGCAAGCTTCTCCCTGATGCTGCCATGTGGCTCCTGACCGCACCACTGGAAGGGCGCGTGGGGTTTCGGGATGAAGGCCCCCACAGACACCTTCACCCGGGTTCGGTTGCCGGCGTGGCGACGACCTATATCTCGGACGCGATAGGCAAGCTTCGAGATGCCATCCAGGTCCTCAGCGGTCTCGGTTGGGAGGCCAATCATGAAGTAGAGTTTCACAGCGTCCCATCCGTGGGAGAAGGCCGTCTCGACCGCACCCTCGATCTCCTCCTGGGTGATA
>JAJYKO010000683.1 GCA_021788565.1 Chloroflexota bacterium | reverse complement strand
TGTACGGCCTGGCGGTAAGCTGTTCATCGCCATCTACAACGATCAAGGGAGTACTTCCAGGAGATGGGCGGCAGTCAAGCATTTCTACTGTTCTGGCAGCGTAAACAAGATTGTAGTCATTGGAACGTACATACCGTTCACGGTCTTTCGTGGCGTGATTGGTGACCTGCTCCACCGAAGGAATCCCGCGAAGCTGTACACCGAGTACGGGAAGTCTCGAGGTATGTCCAGAGTGACGGACTGGGCTGATTGGCTCGGCGGCTATCCATTTGAAGTGGCTAAGCCCGACGCCGTTTTCAACTTCTGCCGAGACCGGGGTTTCTCACTGAGGAAGCTTGTCACCTGCGCGGGGAGCCACGGCAACAACCAGTTCGTGTTCGAGAGAACGTCCTGAGGTGGCTTTCCAGGTGATGGACCGATGAGAGTAGCCCTTGTCATCTCCTCTCTTCACGCTGGTGGCGCCGAGCGAGTCATATCTATCATGGCCAACTACTGGGCGCATAAGGGCTGGGACGTCTCGATTCTGACTCTTGCCGCTGGCGACGATGTACCCTTCTACGAACTCGACCCAACTGTCAAGCACTTACCCCTGGACCTCGCGTGGGTGTCGGCAAACCGATTGATGGGAGCGCTCAGCAACCTCAGACGGATCTGGGTGATCAGGCGGGCCCTGGCGCGGTTGCGGCCCGATGTCGTGATCTCCTTCATGGACAGTGCAAACGTGCTCACCTTGCTGGCTTCTCGAGGACTCCGGCTCCCCGTCGTGGTCTCAGACCGCATCGACCCAGCTGCGCCAGACCTCGGCCGCATCTGGCGGCGGCTGCGTGACTCAGCCTACGCCACAGCCAACGTAGTGGCCGTACAGACCGCGAGAGCCAAGGACTATTTCCGGCCAGCCGTACGCGCCAACTGTGTCGTGATCCCCAACCCTGTCTTTCTTGTTTCACCTGAATCCTCGACAGGCACCGAAGCGGCGGTAGTTCGGCCGGCTATCGTTTTCATGGGACGGCTCATCAGGCAGAAGGGCGTGGACTTGCTCCTGGCGGCCTTCGCTCGGGTGCGAGAGCGCTTTCCCGAATGGCACTTGGTAATTATCGGCGAAGGGCCGCTGCGCACCAAAATTGAAGCTCAGATCGCCGAGCTCGGGCTGGAGGACCTGGTCGCACTTGTTGGCAAGGTGAGACACCCGGAAGCTGTGCTGAGGCAGGCGGATCTCTTCGTTCTGTCTTCCCGATACGAGGGCTTCCCCAATGCCCTGCTCGAAGCTATGGCCTGCGGTCTCCCTGCTGTCAGCTTCGACTGCCCCAGTGGACCTCGTGAGATCATTCGGGATGGCGTGGATGGTATACTGGTGCCGCCCGGCGATGTCGACGGCTTGTCAGCCGCTCTGGCGCGGCTGATGAGCGACGAAGCTGAGCGGCACCGATTGGGGAGACGAGCTCGAGACGTGACAGAACGTTTCGGCCTGGAGAAGGTGATGGGCATATGGGAAGAGACCCTTCAGAGGGTGGTCTCGTGAGCTCATCCACAGCTCTCTCTTGGAGCCGCAACCTGCGTGCCGAATCTCGCCGCTAAGTGGCAGCCGCCTAGCGATGGCCAGCATTTAGCGGGAGATATTGCACCAATTTTACAGTGACGTAACAATTACTTAGCAATTGCCGGGCAAGATTGGATCGCAGTGAGGCAAAGTGTGAAGAAACCTTGGCCTAGAAGGGCCGGGTTAAGTCGGATGCTCCTAAGCCGCGCCTGTCGCCCGGCGGGGTGCCCGCTCGCCACTTGCCTATCCAGGACCACCTGGAGGCTAACCTATGAGCCATGCTGCGGCCTCTGCCGAGGCATACCGCTACACCTTTACTGTCTTTACACCAACCTACAATCGCATCAACACCCTGCCCAGGGTGTACGAAAGCCTGAAGAACCAGACCTTTCGCGACTTCGAATGGCTCATAGTCGACGACGGTTCCACCGATGGCACGGCGAGCCTGGTCGAATCCTGGCAGGCGGAAGCGACTTTTCCCATCCGTTACCTCTGGCAGGAAAACTGCGGCAAGCTGGTGGCTATCAGTCGGGGAGTGCGGAACGCTCAGGGTGAGCTGTTTCTCACACTCGACTCTGACGATGCCTGCTTCCCACAGGCCCTGGAGCGCTTCAAGTACCACTGGGACTCCATACCGGAGGAAGAGAGGCTCCGTTTCTCCGCGGTTACCGCGCTCTGTGTGGACGAACATGGGGCGGTCATTGGCAGCAAGTTCCCTCGTGACGTGACGGATTCCGACTCGATAGAAATCCGCTACAGGTTCAAAGTGATGGGGGATAAGTGGGGATTCCAGCGTACGGATGTTTTAAAGCAGTTCCCTTTTCCGGCAGTCGAGGGAGAGACGTTCATTCCGGAGTCAGTCTTATGGGGTGCCATCGCAAGGGAGTACCGCACCCGATTTGTCAACGAGCCGCTCCTCGTCGTTTTCCGGGGCGAGGACGGCTTGTCCGAACCCCATTTGGCCGGGTGGGCAAGCGCGACGAAGCACTCCGTGGGTATGACGCTGTGGCACGAGGCCATCCTCAATCACGATATCGTCTGGTTCAGGTACGCCCCAACGGCGTTCTTCCTGTCCGCGGCGCACTATACCCGCTTCTCCCTGCACTCGGGGCGAGGGCTGGCTGCGCAGGCGGCTCGCCTGGAAGGCCCTATGTCAAGAACTCTCTGGCTTCTGATGGTCCCGTTCGGCTGGCTGATCTATCTCAGGGACCGGTGGCAGATGAGGAATGCGGGGGCGAGAGCGAGAGTCCAGTCCTTGTAAGTCATTGGACTGTGGCGCAAGTAACGCAGAAAATTGGTGTTGCCCGCTTCGGCTCTCAGCACCCGGAGCGACGCCCAATTCGTCGCACCATTTCGGCCATATCCACTATCTACCCGATCCCGCTTCGACGATCTCACCCCGACGATGAACTGGGCGGTCTGGAACGCTATTGAGGCGATCCTCAACCCAAATCGACCTCTCGCTGTGTGTATGAAATGAACGAATGCGTGACAAGCAAGCATGATTAACCGACTTCATAGTCTTCTGCATCGACCTGAGAACGGCTGGGATCCAGTGGATCCCGCCTATGCCTTGTCGTATGCTGATAGGGAGTGGCGCAACCTTACGCCTCAGTTGGTGGACCGCCTCGAGGGATGGCTCGGCGAGAGCTTGAGCGGCAAACGAATCCTTGATCTTGGGGGCGGTCCCGGGCAGTATAGCGTCGCCTTTGCCCAAAGGGGTGCGATGGTCACCTGGCACGACGTTAGCGGCTCCTACCTGCGAATCGCGCGCCAGCACGCCGAGGTTGCTGGTGTTCAAATGGAATTCTCTCTCGGTTATCTCGAGGATGCGAAGCGCTTCGTCGACTCTCCGTTCGACGTCGTGTTCAACCGCATTTGCTGGTACTATGGTATGGATGATCGCGACTTTGCCTCGCTGATTTATGCCCTCGTCAAGCCAGGTGGCGCAGCCTACGTCGACGCCAATACATCCGAATTCGAAAGGCCCGCCGGCAAGCGCCGGCTGCAGTACTTCTTGAACGATCACTTCTTCTGTAAGGTTGGGCACCCGCATCCGCCCCACGGTCGCACGGCCGATCTGTTCAATCGCTATGCCGTGGACTACATGATCGTGGACTACACCTGTGTCGGAAACGATAGGCTGTTCTTTGTCAAGAGCAAAGGGCCAACCCTTGTCCGCTAGCTACCTGATCCGCTTCGACGACCTGTGCCCGACAATGAACTGGGCGGCCTGGAACGACATCGAGGAGATCCTCGTCGCCGAGAAGCTGAAGCCGCTCCTGGCGGTTGTGCCGGACAACCAGGATCCTAAGCTGTGCTTCGACTCCGCCAACCCCTATTTCTGGGATCATGTGAGGGAGTGGCAAAAACGCGGATGGACCATCGCGCTGCACGGATATCAGCACCTCTACGTGTCGAGTGATGCCGGAACCGTCGGACTCAACGGCAGAAGTGAGTTCGCTGGCCTCTCTTTCGAGGAGCAGGAGAAGAAGCTGAAGATAGCCGTGGAGATCTTCAGACGTGAGGGCGTAGAACCGCGGGTCTGGGTTGCCCCCGCCCACTCCTT
>JAJYKO010000682.1 GCA_021788565.1 Chloroflexota bacterium | reverse complement strand
ATTCCTCCTTGGAGCGCAGCTCCCGCCGCAAGGCCGCGATGCGAGTATCGACGTGCGCGGCGCTCCCGCCCGCATCTTCGCCAGCGGCCTCGGCGGCCTTCTCAGGTGGTTCCTCGGCAGCGGGAGTCGTCTCGAGAATGACCAGGAAGAGCCCGTGCGGGGTGGTCGAGTCCAGACTGGAGGACACCGGCCGCACGGTCAGATTGACGGTCGTGAAGTCGCCGTTGGTCTTGACACGGAGGCCCGGACGGCGCACCGGCTCTTTGCTCGTCACGGCCCTATGTAACGCGCCAGCCAACTCCCTCCGTAACCCCTCGCGGGCCATCTTTAGGACGTTCATGGCAGCCTCTCCAGGGGCCGGTTCCAGGTACTGGCCGGTGCGGCCGTGGAGGTAGAGGATGTCGCCGTGCTCGTCGACTAGGGCGGCAACCGACACGTACTCTTGCAGCAACGCCCTTTCCGTCAGCTCACGTAGCGGGAGCGTGGCCTGGTCTGGCGCCTTCCTTGAGGGGCGTGGGACAGCCCCATCGTCTGAGATGCTTGGGATAAACTGACCTATGGCCGCGTGTTGCGCGCCGTGAGGATTGTCTTTGCGCTGGTACAGCCTCATCTTGCGATCTACTGTGGCAAAGAGATTCGCGAACTCGCCCACGGTCTCGGAGGTGCCCAGGAAGAGGTAACCGCCCGGGTTCAAGGCATAGTGGAACAGGGGGATGAGCTTCTTCTGCAGCTCGCCACCCATATAGATCAACAGGTTGCGGCAGCTGATCAGGTCGAGTCTGGAGAACGGCGGGTCCCGAAGCACGTCCTGCTCGGAAAAGACCAGCATATCGCGGATGTTCTTGTGGATACGGTAAGCGCTGCCACCCGGCGCCTCCTGCTCGAAAAAACGAGCCATCCGTTCCGGCGAGACGTCGGCGGCGATGCTGGCCAGATAGACGCCGGCGCGGGCTAACTCGATGCCCTTGCTGTCGATGTCCGTGGCGAACAGCTGCACCATGAGGTCGCGGTTCAGCGCATCACCGTGCTCCAGGAGCAGCATAGCGATCGAATATGCCTCCTCGCCAGTGGAACAGCCGGGCACCCAGACCCGCACCGATCCGCCGGCCTGCTTGCCAGCTAAGAGCCGAGGGATGACCTGCTCGTCCAGAGCCGCGAAGGCCTCGGGGTCGCGGAAGAAGTTTGTCACGCCGATCAGGAGGTCGCGGAAGAGGGCCTCCACCTCAAGCGGGGTTTCCCGCACATAGCGCAGGTACTCGCCCAGACGCTCGATCTGGTGAACGGCCATGCGCCGCTCCACGCGGCGGTTGATGGTGTTCTGCTTGTACTGGGAGAAGTCGTGGCCGGTCTGGGCGCGCAGCAGGACGAAGATCTTCTTCAACGTGTCTTCGCTCCGGGTGCCCTCGGGAGAGACAGGTCGTGGTGCCTTGCTGAAGGCGTGGGCGGCGTAGGCGATGAGTCGGGTGGGCATCTCGGCTGGCGGCAGCACATAGTCCACCAGGCCTGTCCCGATGGCACTGCGCGGCATGCCGTCGTACTCGGAGGAATCGGGGCTTTGCGACATCACCATGCCGCCCTCGGCCTTGACCGCGCGCAACCCCTGGGTGCCGTCGCTGCCGGTGCCCGACAGCACGATGCAGATGGCCCGCTCATGCTGGTCCTGGGCCAGGGATCGGAAGAAGAAGTCGATGGGCAGGCGCTGCCCGCGCGGCGAGGCCGGCTCCAACAGCTGCAGCGCGCCGTTCAGAAAGGCCATGTCCCGATTGGGTGGGATGATGTAGGCGCAGTTAGGATGGACCTTCATTCCATCCTCAACCTCGTACACACGCATGCGGGTGTAGCGCCTCACCAGCTCGGAGAGGAGGCTCTTGTGGTCCGGGGCCAGGTGCTGGACGAGAATGAATGCCATGCCGGGATCCGCATCGCCAGGCATAGCAGAGAAGAAGGCTTCGAACGCTGTCAGCCCTCCGGCAGACGCGCCGATGCCAACGATAGGAAAGCCCGCGGTGTCTTCTTCGGGGGGGCGCGGCGCTTCGAATACGCTGGAGGCTGGTGCGGCCTCCGGCCCTCTGTCTTTGCCCCCCTTCCTTCTTGCCGCCACGATTGCTTTCCCTCCCAGAAGGTTCCCAACGGCAGATCCTGTGCGCTCCGCAGAGGATCTGCGCGATCAGATAGAGCCGGCGATTCAGGGAGCCAGTTGACTTACGGTAGCAACCGTGAACCATACCGAGTATACCACTTGGAAAAGACGAAGGATACTCAGCAAATTGTGAATATTCGCACTAATCCCCGTGGTCCAAGGCCTGGGTGAAGCGTGTGCCCGACGCTGCATCGTGACAGCGCACACTCCGAACGTGTTGCTCTGGCAATTCACGTCGTTGGACCCTGGAACCGAGACTTCAGTCGGTCGTGTCCGAAACCGTCCGCTGAAGCGTCGATTCCAGGGTGTAAGTAGACGCATGACGGAGCGTTAGCTGCCCTTCTGGTTCACCCCGATTTGCTGAGACTGACCAGTCGTCCCGCGCACCTGGATTTTCTTCGGGCGCGCCTCCTCGGACTTCGGCAACGTCATGCGGAGCAGCCCGTTCTCGAAGCGAGCATCCACCCTATCGGCAGAGACGGGGAATGGCAAGGAGATGGACCTGGTGAAAGTGCCGTGATCTAGCTCATGAGCGTACCAGGTCCACTGCGAAGCGTTCTCCGCCTCCGCGTCAGAGGGAATCGTGGCTCGAATCGTCAGACTGTCCCGTGTGACCTGGATGTCCACATTCTCAGACTTGGCCCCTGGAACTGCCGTGACGACGACCAGCTCGTCCTGTTTCTCGAAGACATCGATGGGCAGGGTCCCGGCTGTCGTGGGCATAGTGCCCGTTCTCGATCGCCACGGCTCCTCGAACATCCTGTCGACGGCATCGCGAAGACTGATCAGCCTAGTGAACGGATCGTACCGGGAAATGGCCATAGTGTTTTTCCTCCTGATGTGCTTCAGCTCGATCTGTAAGCTCCAGCCAGGGACGGCCGGGCTGGAGTCGGCTCACGGACAACAGGCGCGCAGAATCGGTGCCGCTATTTTGCTCAGATGGCACGGTTCACGATCTGTGACCTTGGCTGCCCACTCTCCTGAACCCGCTACCTCAGCAAAGAGCGGGCACAGACCGAGCTTCAACCACCGCCCAGTTGACAGTCAGGCGTGCTCGCCGTCGATTTCGATTCCGCAGAGTTCTAGCTGACAACTTACGTCCTGGTCAGCGGGCCATTCTCGCGGCTGTTCGAGTTGGGCGATGGGCTGCTCTCACAACTGCTCGGCCGCGAGCAGCCTGAGTACGGTAAGCGCGAACGCCGCTTCCCAGCCGATGATATACTCGAAGGAGGTTGCCTGGCCGGCCACGGCTGTGCGACTTCCTTCGAGGGTCAGACTGCGAGGTGGAAAGTAGTTGGGTATCATCGTCGATCCCGTGGAGTGTTTAGGCGCGGCGATTGAGGTTCTGCACCAGAGGCCGTCGGCCCTTCTCACCGATCTGGATGGTACCATCAGCCCCATTGTCTCGCGGCCGCAAGATGCGGCTGTCGATCCCGCGACTGTCGACGCTCTGCAGCGGCTTTGTCGCGCGCTGGACGTTGTGGGCATCGTCTCCGGAAGGCCTGTCTCAGAACTGCGCTCGATCGTCCGCGCCGAGTGCCTCACGTATGCAGGCAACCACGGACTCGAGTGGTGGGAAGATGGCCATTCCGTTGTGGCCCCGGAGGCACGGATCTACCTGCCTCTCGTCGCATCGACAATCCGATTCGTTCAGGACAGGCTGAAGCTGCCGGGGCTTCTATTCGAAGACAAGGGGGTCACCGGCTCGATCCACTATCGACAGTCGCCGGACCCGCGGGCGGCTCGGGAGGCGATTCTCGGTGCCCTGGCCGAGTGCCCGACAGCGCACGGCCTTAGAATCTCCCAGGGGCGGAAGGTACTGGACATCCTGCCACCAGTGACTATGGGCAAGGGAACCGCCGTGGAGCGGGTGGCGCGGTCGCATGATCTGAGAGGAATTCTCTACCTGGGTGATGATTCCACCGATCTGAATGCCTTTAAGGAGTTGCGGTCCCTAACCGCGAGC
>JAJYKO010000681.1 GCA_021788565.1 Chloroflexota bacterium | reverse complement strand
CCAGGCGAGCCGGAACGCACGGGTATCCAACCCGGCCGCCAGGATCACCACCTGGCGACAGCCGGCCCCGCAAGCGTCGCGGAGGTAGTCGTCGAAGAAGCGCGTGCGGATGGGCACGTACTCGTCGAGAATCGATGCTATGTTGATGGTTTCCCCGGCCGTAGCTTGCGAAGCCACCTGCTCGGGAGATTCGGCGGATTTCGAGGTTGCCGCAATCACGAACTCCTCAGCGAGCGGGTCTTCGAACAGCCTGTCGGCCCGGCGAGTTTCGTAGAGGGGCGTTCGTTCGGTCCCCTCAGGCCACCGGTTTGGCGGTTGGCCACCTGCTGCCGGCCCAGTCCAGCGAATACCGTAGCGGGTTGCGCCGGGCACGGGCCATCCAGCAAGACGAAGCCGAAGGACGACCGGGAGTTGGTCGTTCGCACCACTTTGATCGCCAGCCTGAGGCAGTTGAGCCGCGAGGTACTGAGACAGGCTTTCAGAGATGAATGGCCTGCAAGTTGCCCCACTTTCCGTTGAGATAGTCGAGGACAAGTCGCCGGTGGCAATGGATCGGGGTCGGCTCGCTGCACAGCAGGACCGTCGGGACCGCGAAGAGTTCCAGAGAGAGCTTCTCCTCGACCTTCCGGTCCGCCATCAGAGCGAGGAAGTCGCGCTCGTAGACTTCCCAGCTTCCCCTGCGTTTCTTGACAGAGTCCACTATCCCTTGCGTCGGGGCCAGAAGCGGCTCGTGGATGTACTCGGCCCCGCACAGCTCCCTCAGGAAGAAGGCAAGGTCGTAACGCTTGGCGAAGCCCGCCAGCTGCGAGGAGTTGTTTAGCCGGACGTCCAGCAGTCGCCTGATACCTGCGCCCTTCAGCGCTCCGAAGAAGGAGGCCGCCGTTCTCTGGGTGAAACCGATCGTATAGACCTCCACGCTTTCTCCTCCGGCATATCGTTGAGAGCTCAGGTCTGTCGATGGGCGGGGCCTACTGCTTGGCGGCGATCTCCCTTCCTCGGACGCGAGAGTCGACTTCGGACGGCTCGCGGTTCTGCAGGCCGGTCAGCCAGGCTCGAAGGATCACAGGTTGGTCGTGGAGTTGCCGGCGCAACAGCCTCGGGAATGACTCGCCGTGAGAGTGGTAGACGGCGGCCCGCGGCTCGAACAGGATGTCGTAGCCCAGACGCTGCATCCGCCTTGCCCACTCGATGTCCTCGGCCCCGGGCAACCGCTCGTCGAACGGGGCTGCCTCCCACAGGTCACGGCGGAAGGCACCGTTGGTGTTGGAGAAGCGGGCGCTGCCACTCTGTAGCCGTACGGTATTGCTGGTGACGCCAGAGAGGCGCATCCCCAATAGCTCGAAAAGGGAGACGTTGTCCCTTGGAATGTGCCTGCCGTACACTCCAGCCACGGAGGTGTAGCGAAAGCCGGATACCAGCCGATCCAGCCATTCGTCGGAATGAGGAGTGGCGTGGGCGCTCAGGCTTACCAGGAACTGGCCCTCGGAGTGGCTTACGCCGAGATTCAGGGCGCGCCCGTAAGTGAACTCCTTCGGATCCATCGTAACTATTTTCGCCCCGTGCTGACGGCCGATCTCGATGGTCTGGTCGGTGGATCCGGAATCGACCAGCACCACCTCGAAGTCTCTGAAGTGCTGTCCTGTTATCGCCGTGAGGGTCTCACTCAGGTACCGTTCTTCGTTCTTGGCCCTGATGATCACGGAGACTTTCGGCATTGAAAGACACCTGTGCACAAGAATGGGGATAGCCGGGCTTATTTCACCTTGGCACCGTTCGAGATCTCCTCCGCGGGAGCTACGAGGACGACACCACTGCCTTCTTGACTGGCGGCCAGGATCATTGCCTGGGATTCGATACCCCTGATGGTAGCAGGTTGAAGGTTCGCGACCACCACGACCCGGCGGCCCACCAACTCCTCCGGCTGGTAGTATTGGGCGATACCGGATGCAGTTGTCACCTGCCTGTCTCCGATATCGATGGTCAGTTTCAGGATCTTCGTGGCTCCAGCGACCCGCTGGGCGGCAACGATGGTGCCCACACGAAGGTCTATCTTCGCAAAATCCTCAATGGAAATCATGGCTCAACTCCAGACAGGAGGTTCAACGACGGCGAGGAGGGGCGGTGTTTCGTCCTGCGGGCTGTCCGCCGCACCCCTCTTGCCGCGATTATACACTATGTCGGTGTGCCAGTATGTAGATGGTAAAGCGCCTGAATCCTTGGGTTCGGGTGGTGGCGAGACGAAGGAAAGCCGCGTTCGCGGTAGTAAGGAACTGGCCGGACGCCGTGAGGGGACGGCGCCCGGCCAGTAGAAAGGTGCGGTACTACGCCCTCACCTTTCGTCGGTAGGAGGTTGACCGACGAAGAAGTTACGCGTCGTAGTACATGAAGAACTCGTAAGGATGCGGTCGCAGTGCAACGGGATCAACCTCACGCTCCCTCTTGTACGCGATCCAGGTCTCGATCACGTCCTTCGTGAAGACGTCTCCCTTCAGCAGGAACTCGTGATCGCTCTCCAGCGCGTTCAGGGTTTCGGCCAGGCTGCCAGGGGTTGACTGGATGCCGGCGCGCTCCTCCCGGGACATCTCGTAGATGTCCTCGTCCACGGGGGCGGGGGGCTCGATCCCGTTCTGGACACCGTCCAGACCGGCCATCAGCAGCGCGGAGAACACCAGGTAGGGGTTCGAGGCCGGATCCGGGAAACGAACCTCCACGCGTTTCGCCTTCGGGTTGTCGGAGTACATCGGGATGCGGACGGCCGCGCTTCGGTTCCGCTGCGAGTAGACCAGGTTGATAGGTGCCTCGTAGCCCGGGACCAGCCTTCGGTAGGAGTTGGTGGTAGGGGCGGCCAGGGCCAGCAGCGCGGGCGCATGCTTGAGGACGCCGCCGATATAGTGGCGAGCCGTCTCGCTGATCAGGCCGTAGCCATTCAGGTCGAAGAAGAGATTGGTGCCGTCCTTCCACAAACTCTGGTGCACGTGCATGCCCGACCCGTTGTCACCAAAGAGCGGCTTCGGCATGAACGTGGCGGTGTAGCCCTTGTTTACCGCGGTGTTCCGGATGATGTACTTGTACTTCAGGACCTGGTCGCCCATGAAGGTCAGGGACTTGTACTTCATGTCGATCTCGGCCTGGCCAGCGGTGCCCACCTCGTGGTGGTGGACCTCGACGTCGATTCCCGCGGCGATCAGGTTCATCACCATCTCACTGCGCAGATCCTGCTGCCTGTCCATGGGCGGGACGGGGAAATAGCCCTCCTTGTAGCGGGGCCGGAAGCCCAGGTTCGGCTTGCTGCCGTTCTGCCCGCTGTTCCAGATGCCTTCCTCAGAGTCGATGAAGTAGTAGCCGCTGTGACTGGTCTGGTCGAAACGGATATCGTTAAAGATGTAGAACTCGGCCTCGGGGCCCCAGTAGCTCAATGTGGCGATGCCGGTCTTCACCAGGTAGGCTTCCGCCTTCTTGGCGATGTGCCGGGGATCGCGCGTATAGGGTGCCCGCTTGATCGGGTCCATGATGTCGCAGGTGACGACGAGGGTCGGCACGCTCAGTGTCGGGTCGACGAAGGCCGTCGTCGCATCCGGCATCAGCACCATGTCGCTCTCGTGGATCTTCTGGAAACCACGGATGCTGGAACCGTCGAAGCCGAGGCCGTTCTTGAAAACGTCTGCCTCGAATTCCTGAACCGGTGTCGAGAAGTGCTGCCAGGTGCCGGGCAGGTCCACGAAGCGGTAGTCGATCATCTTCACGCCCTGAGCTCGGGCGAAGGCGACTACCTCCTCGGGCTTCGTCAGCGTGATCTTTCCGGTATCTGTCAGGGCTCCCATCTCTGTCTTCGTTACTGCCACTTGCTGTTCTCCCCTCAATGATCTCAGCGTGTATCGTTTCGAGCGCTCTTCGCGCTAACCCGTGTGCCTGGCTTTAGCCTTCGATGCGAGCTTGCTCATGCCGTTTGCGAAAGGTAACGAGTCTGCATTGCATCATTTCACCGGTAAAAGATATATGGCAGAGAGGCGAGGGGTCTACGTGCAGTCCGTCAAGAGATGGAGCAGGGGCTTTTGTGCAATCTGCACAAAAGCCCCTGATGCTATCAGCCGTCTCGCTTCAGACCGCCGT
>JAJYKO010000680.1 GCA_021788565.1 Chloroflexota bacterium | reverse complement strand
AGAAGGAGTTCATGGAGTTGCTCTCCAGGGTTCACGGGTCAGGTGGTGTGACTGTCGTGCTGGTCACGCACAACCGCGACCTCATCGCCTACGGAACGAGGGCCCTCGAGATGGCAGGCGGGGAGATCACGTCCAGGCCGCGGGACTAGTAGGGTCGGACGAAATCGCACGTGAGGAGAGACTCATCTAGCACCCGATTTCGGTTATCATTGGAAGGTGCATTTCTACGTTGATTTCGGCCGTCCGCGGCCGAGGTCTTTAGGAGACCGGTAAGTGTTTGAGCGACTGTCGGACAGATTGCAGAACGTTTTCTCCAAGATCCGGAACAAGGGCAAGCTGACAGAGGAGGACGTGGATGTCGCGATGAAGGAGGTGCGTGTCGCCCTCCTTGAAGCCGACGTTAACTTTAAGGTAGTCAAGAGCTTCGTCGCAAAGCTCCGCGAGCGAGCAGTCGGATCCGAAGTCCTTCAGAGCCTGAGTCCTGATCAACAGGTGATCAAGATCGTCAACGAAGAACTGATCGCGATGCTCGGCGGCGGCCAGACCAAGATGGCCACGGCTCCTGCTCCGCCCACCGTGGTGATGCTGGTAGGACTCCAGGGATCCGGCAAGACAACCACAGCTGCCAAGCTGGCGATGCAGCTCCGTAAGCAGGGATCAAGACCCCTGCTGGTTGCTGCTGACACCTACCGGCCCGCTGCCATAAGGCAGCTAATAACCCTGGGCAAGCAGCTAGATATTCCGGTGTACAGTGACGAGCACGCGAAGCCACCCCAGATCTGTGCCGACGCACTGAAACATGCCCGCCACACTGGTATGACCACTGTCATCATGGACACCGCCGGCCGGTTGCACATCGCTGACGACATGATGGCTGAGCTCGAGGAGATTCAAAAACGGACCTCGCCTACCGAGACGCTGCTGGTAGCGGATGCCATGACTGGCCAGGATGCGGTGAAGGTCGCCGAGGAGTTCAACTCCAGGGTCAAGTTGACAGGGTTGATACTCACGAAGATGGATGGAGATGCCAGGGGTGGCGCTGCGCTCTCTATGAGAGCCGTAACCGGAGTGCCGATCAAGTTCGTCGGCGTCGGTGAAAAGCTCGATGCGCTGGAGCCATTCTTTCCGGAGCGGATGGCATCCCGCATTCTCGGTATGGGCGACGTGCTCAGCCTGATAGAGAAGGCCCAGGAGACCTACTCCCAGGAGCAGGCTCAAAAGCTGGAGAAGAAGCTGAGGGCGGGCCAGCTGGATCTGGAAGATTTTCTGGAGCAGATGCAGCAGCTGAAGAACATGGGTCCCCTCAGTCAGGTCCTGGACATGATCCCAGGCCTCAATAAGATTGCCAGGTCGCCCGAGGCAGCAGCAGCGCTCGACGGAAACCAGATGAAGCGGGTTGAGGCGATAGTGCTGTCCATGACCCCCGAAGAGCGACGAAATCCGCAGATTCTCGGAGGGAGCCGCAAGCGGCGAATCGCCAGGGGCAGCGGGACGACGGCCGCGGACGTGAATCGCCTCCTGAACCAGTTCCATGAGATGCAAAAGATGATGAAATCGATGGCATCGGGCAAGGGCGCGTTCGGACGTGGCAAGATGCCGCGGGGCGGACTGCCGCCGGGACTGTTTGGATGACCGTATCCTGGTCTCAGCAATTTCTGCAACCCGCATCGAAGCAGTTGGTTGACTCGGAGGATGAATGGATACGCTACAGGCGATAACTGCTCGGCGAAGCGTCGGAAAGATCAAGCCGGAACGGCCGCCAAGGGAATTGATCGAGAGAATGCTCGAGGCGGCGGTGCAGGCCCCCAATCACCACCTTACCGAACCGTGGCGATTCTTCGTGCTGGCCGGCGAAGCCCGGTCGGAGCTCGGCCGGGTGATGTCTGAGGCCCTGAGGAAGCAACTGGCAGACGATGCTGGCGAAGCAGGTAAGGCCCGGCTGGCGAAGGAGATCGAGAAGCCGCTCCGCGCGCCGGTGCTGATAGTGGTCGCCGTGAAACGTTCCGAGAATCCGCGTGTCGTGCCGATCGAAGATGTCGAGGCGACGGCGGCCGCCGTAGAAAACATGTTGTTAGCCGCTCAGGACATGGGATTGGCCGCCATGTGGAGGACAGGCGAGGCTGCCTACGACCCGGCGGTCAAGGCATTTTTCGGGCTTAGCCCGGAAGACCATCTCGTGGCGTTTGTCTACGTCGGATACGCGGATCGGGAGCCAGGTCCGCGAGAGCGGATGCCGGCGAGCGAGAACACAGTGTGGCGCGGCTGGGACTGAGGGCGCCGCTCCGCAATTGGATTGCGGAGCGCACTCGTGAGGCTGTGAGAATGTTCCGCGGGCTCAGGCAGCCCTGGGCCCGCGCCATTTCCCGGCATCCGAAGATATCCCTCGGCCTCATTACGCCGGCTTCTGATGGAAGAAGTAGTCGACATTGTCTTTAGTGATCAGCGTCACGCCCGTATCGGTGAGCCCGGGGGCCTGCGGGGCACCAACGACTCGCCAATCCGGGAAGGCTGGAATCGTGTTGTGGACCAACCAGTACAGGTAGTAAGTGGCGATCCACTCCTCCATGACGCTGTTTTGAGCCATTGAGTAGGTGAGCGTGCCGTCCTTGATGTAGGGCAGCATGTCGTCGTCTCGGTCCATAGCGCCGCCCATGATCTTCCCCGCCAGACCCGTTTCCTTCAGCGCCCGGCCGATGGCGGCACCCGCCGTCGCGTCGATGCCGATGGCCATCGTCAGATCAGGGTTCGCCTGGATCAACTCAGTCGCGACTTTCAGGGCGACGTTCGGGTCCGATTGCTCGTCGACTGAGCCAACGATTTGGATGTTCGGGTACTTGGCGAAGACCTCCTTGTAGCCGGACACCCGCTGCCCATGGGCAGGGTTGGTCGTGGTCACGAAGCCTACCTTGCCAGTGCCGTTCATGAACTTGGCCGCGGCCTCTCCTCCGATCCGTCCAACGTTCACGTTGTCCGGGCCGACGAAGGCGTAGCGAGCGGTAGGGTCGTTCACGTCGTGGTTCACCACCACCACCGGTATGCCGGCGGCCATGGCTTGCTTGAGCGTGTCGTTGAGCGACTGGTCGTCGGCAGGGAAGATCATGATCCCCGCCGGTTTCCTGGCGATCAGTTGCTCCAGGATGTTCATCTGGGCGACCGGGTCGTACTCCACAGGGCCCAGGTAGGTAGTCTTCACGCCTAGGGCGGTACCGGCGGCGTGGAACCCCTGCTGCCCGTCCGCCCAGAAGGCAATGGCCGTCACGGCGCCAACCCAGACGTATTCTTCCTCGGTTGCTTGCAACACCGGCTTCCTCTCCGGCGCGGCCAGCACGTTGCCGCCGGCAAGGGCGAGCCCCGCGGCGCTCGCCATGGATGCCGCCAAGAACTGCCGCCTCGAGAGACTGTTGACTGCTTTCTTGAGCTCGCTTGACATAACACCATCCTCCCATGATGGTAAGCCTGTGGGCCCCAAAAGGGCCCGCGGCGGTCCACTCCTGACCAGAGATCCAAAGGCATTCGTGGAATGCTCTCGCACCTCCTTCCCGCGCGACCGCACGCCCGTCCAGTACGCCACGGTGCGCTGCTACGTTGTCCTGATCCGCCGTCGCGAGATCATATCGAGGCTCACGGCGACCACCAGGATGGTTCCAGTGACCACTCCTTCCCAGTAGATGGACACGCCGAATAGGGTCATAGCGTTTGACACAATGGCCATGAAGATGAGTCCGAGCACCGCGCCCAGGACGCTGCCCTCTCCGCCTGCCAGGCTGCAGCCGCCAATCACGCAGGCGGCGATGATACGCAGCTCGACCCCGGTGAAAGCCGTCGGGACGCCGCTGGTGAGGCGGGCAGTGGTGATGACGCCGGCGAGGGCCGCGAGAAGCCCCGAGGCAACGAAGGCCAGGAACACCACCATGTCGACGTTGATACCCGAGAGCCGAGAAGCCTTTTCGCTTCCACCAACGTAGTACAGTTGCCGCGGCGCGCGGCCACGACGCATCAAGGTGTCCGCGACCAGGACGATCACGAGCATGTAGAGGACTATGAGCGGCATATTCCAGAGATCTCCCTGGCCGATAAAGTTGAATGATTGCGGCAGGTTGATCTGCGATC
>JAJYKO010000679.1 GCA_021788565.1 Chloroflexota bacterium | reverse complement strand
CATACGAGCACGCTCCTCTCTCCGCCAAGTGGGATCTGCGGGGGATCATCGGTGTCCAAGCATACATCATTTTTGGTTTCGGCTTTGCCGAGTTAGGATTCTATCGAAGCAAGCGCAAAGCCGTCCCAACCGTGGTCGCGTACTGCCGACACGGCGAAGACACCGAGGTGACCCCAGGCACGTCGCAGCCGAAGTCGCCTCCATCTTCCGATCCAGATATCAACCCAGTGCTCATGGGGAGGTTCGCCAATGTGCGACGCGTCGTCATCCTTCGAGCGAGGGAAGACCAGCTTTGACAACCGCGACTACCCCGAAGCGCAGAGGCAATTCACCATCGCCGAGTCGATGGATCCAACGAACCCCGAGTACCCTGCCTGGCTGGCTCTCACGTACCAGCTCTCGGGCAACCACGCCGAGGCCAGGGCTGCGATCGCTCGCTCCATCGCGGCCGGCGGGGCCGCCCTCGCGTACTTCGTTCGTGGCAACCTGCGTGACAATGAAGATGCTGTTCTCAGGGTCCTGGACTACACAACGGCTATCAAGCTGGACCCAGCCTTCGCACCCGCCTACTACAGTCGAGCCTCCGCATGGAGAAGCCAGGGAGACTTCGTACGGGCTGTCGCCGACTACACCAGGGCCATCGAGCTCGACCCAGAAGAATCTTACGCGTACGACCACCCTGGCAATGCCATGAGCGAGCAGGGCCTCCTCGACCAAGCCCAGGCCGACTTAGCGAGGGCTGTTGAGTTGAATGCCACTGATAGGCGAACAGGATGACCGCAACAGCTCAGATGGGCATCCTGTACCGCCAGAACTAAAAATCCAACATCAGCCAGCCGAAACTCGAGAATGGGGGCCAGGCATGGCCGCCGGTACTTGCCTAGCACCTCCCCTCCGCCTAGCGGCGATCGAGACGGCCGGTGACGACCTCTCATGCCCAGATTCGCCGCGTGTTTCTTCACATCCATTCTCGCCTTGTTCGCAGCCTCGGCAGGTCGCTGATTAAGAGGTACGTCAGCCCCGCATACTCCACCCGAATCCCCACATCTCCCCTGACTGGTAATGCTAGCGCCGAGACACCAGCTCACCATCGGTACATTCCATCTTGTTGCTGAGCCTGATTAGCTCCCCGCGACCCGTTGCAGCTCGCCGCCACGTTCGGCAACGTCCTCAGCGCCACAGACCGACTTCCGCACTCGGATGCCGGTTCCTTACAACGCCAGGGGCCGGTTCTGTCAACCCTGCCCCACAGCCTCCGTGACCCGACCAGCGGGGCCGACCGTCAGCCCTTCCCACCCTCACACCTACCGCGCTGCCTGCACCTGGGCACAGGCGAACCCCAGTGCCCCAGCAAGGCAATGGCCTTCGGGAATCGCTCCGCTATGAAGGTTGGGCAGACAATTTGGGGAAGACGCAACGCTGGGAGACAACAACACAAGGTGCGGGGCACATCTTGGGGATGACCCTTTGGTATCTGCGGCATCCCACCTTGCCTGCCACGCCGTGCAAGAGGAACCGTCAAGAGAGGCTTCTGAACCTGGGGAAACTTAACGCGCCGTCCAGCATGCGGAACGACTCACAAAGGGAAGGACCGGGGGCAATCGCGCCCGGTCCCCGTTCCGCAAAGGCTCCGGCTGGGTACAGCGTCCCCGGCTAGTGGGCGTTGACCGTGATGGTCACCCCCGGCGCGGCGGTCGCAACGGCCGTCCAAGAATTCGCCTTCTCAATGGGGTTAAGTGCGACCTGAATGTCGTAGGTACCGTCCGGCAGGCCCGCTTTACTTATGCTGATATGAAAACTGCCGCTGCCCTGGCCGTTCGTCGTGAAGGTCGTCAGGGCGTAGTACCCAGACCCTGGCGCCGAATAGAGGGAAGAGCCAGTGTATCCTGTCAGATCCCTCACCCATACAACGTACTCCGTGTTGGCGTCCAGGCTGGTCACGTTGCCGGTGATGTTAAGGGCCACACTCCCCATGGGGTGTACAATGTCTACATTCCCACCCGAAAGCATGCTCGTCACATCATTCGAAGAGCAATTATCCACCGTCGTGGGCACCTGGCCGATCACCGAGACGGCCACCCTTGGCCGCAGCACCACAACCACCCAGACGTCATTCGTGGTAGCAAAGTGAGGCAAGGCGAGGGGTTAAACGATCCACCGCGAACGACTACCTATCTCACCCCACTTCCGCGTCACCTTGCTCGCAAGCAGCCTACCAAACAGAACAACCCGAGCTTCCAGAATCCGACTGAAAGTTCAGGGTGTCACACGCGCCAGGTTCTGGCCGCCTTCCACTCCACCTTCGGCCGTTGGCTTAACCCGCCAGCCTCACGAGCGCCAAACCACCTAACCGCCACAAGAACCTAGAGAGTTGTCTCGAACCGCCGCAGCCGCGCCGTGGAGTCGAACTCCAGCGGAAACGGGTCGCCTAGGGACGACACGCGGCCCAGTGCCAACGTCTCCGGCCAGAGGGCTTCCGACACGTCCATCTCGTCCAGCTTCAGAGTATTCTTGATCCGCACCACTCGCGCGCTGCGAGAATCCGGACGCCCGCATACCCGCACCGCAGTCATCACCGCCGATCGATCGTCTGGCGCGACCACCGGCAGGGAGAGTCGACGAGTCGCCCCCGTCCCCGACGTCAAGCCGTTAACGTAGAAGGCCTCAAAGTTCACCTTGTCGATTAGCTGGCGGGTGGTCACGTCGGCCAAACCGATGCCAGTCGCGTTTCCGTGGCTCTCGCCGGTAATGTCCAGCACGGCTACGCTTCTAATTCGCGGCCGGGTCGGGTCGGGCATCCCAAAGATCCCCATGCGGCCGAGGACGTTGGGGTCCATCCCCGCACCGCTGATGTTCTTCCCCATCTCTTCCACGATCAGCACGTCTATATCCTCAAAGGGAATCCCAGGCATGAAATCTCTGGCTTCGACTAGAAGAGCCGCCTCTTCTGGACCCGCGATGCCGGAAGGCGGAACGCCAGTAACGCTGGCGACCTCGTCGTACGCGTTCTCGACCACAGCGATCCCCATGGCGATCGGAGCCCTCTCCACGGCAAGACGCGCCACCTCTGGCATCATATCCCGCAGTCCCTCAGTGCCGTAGCGATGGATGGTCTCGGCGCCCCGCCGATTCCCGAGCCCAATCACAATCATCTTGGCCAGTCCGCTCTCCCACGGTCCCCTGAAGTCGGTGTGAGGCTTGACCCGGTTGACCACCACAATTGCATCGGCCGCGGTCGCTATCCGATCCATATAGATGGGCAACCCGCTGGACGTCTCGCCCAGCTGGACCACATCCATGGTGGCCTCGATGGGAGCACCAACCACCTCTTCCGTGATACCTAATTCCGCCAGCAACTCGCGCTGGCCCTCCGCCGTCGCGCCGCCATGACTGCCCATAGCCGGCACCAAGACTGGATCCCCGCCGTAACGGCGAACCTGCTGGACGACAGCCGCGAGGATCTCGGGGATGCGGGCTATGCCGCGGCTACCAGCGGTAACGGCAACGCGCTTGCCACCTCCTAGGCGGGCAGCGCCGTCCGCTGAGTCCATCGCATCGAAGACAGCAGCGCCGACATCGTGGACTACGGGATGTGGAAATAGTTGCTTCACCCGGCGGAACCGCGGCAGCGGGGTTTCCCACTGGAAGGCTGTTTTCGCATCT
Source organism: Chloroflexota bacterium (assembly GCA_021788565.1). The sequence goes on along the minus strand of JAJYKO010000679.1, from coordinate 463 downwards.
CGCCACAGACCGCAGCCGCGGGAATCGCCTGTAGAAACCGTACTACCTTGCATCGCCGCTCCTGACTTGCCCTCTCGGCCCTGAATTGAGTCCGGCAGGCAGAGGGAGATTCGTCCTCTGCCTGCCTGCCCCCTGGAACTCTAAGGCCTCCGCCTCACCCTCACGATCTTCTTAAGCCAGTGCTCTCCATTAGTGACTGCCGCATTGCGGCCTTTCGGCCTTTTCCGGCACGCCCGGGTCGTCATGGAACTTCCTGTACTTCCGCTGCGTAGAGTATGACAGTGTCGCCGCCGCGCTGGATCTGTTGTCCTTGCCTCGTCCTACGGCACCGGGTTTCTGGGTTTTTCACCCTTGATTACTCTAATCAGGTCCTCGACGGATCGAGTGCGTGCCTCGTCTTCATTTTCCACCGTGTACCAGGCTACGTGCGGAGTAAGTATTACATTGTCCAACTCCAGTAGCC
>JAJYKO010000678.1 GCA_021788565.1 Chloroflexota bacterium | reverse complement strand
TCCAGGGCATTCTCAGGTACGCGGAGCGACCAGAGGGCAAGGGACTCTACTTCGTGGACAACTGGATGGGGCACCTCTCCATATTCGCGGGGTACGCCGCCTCGGGCGCGAACATCGTCTTCTTCCAGCTCGGAGGGGGCGGCGTCGCCGGCCGAACCGTCCTCGAGGCCTCGCCGTCCGTGGTCGTACCTTTCATGTGGGCCACGGCCAACCCCAGGACCTACGCTACAGCGCGCGACAGTATAGACTATTACTCGGGCACGGTAATTGAAGGAACTGAGACTCCGGAGGAGGCAGGCGAGCGGCTCTACCGCACGGTGATTGACGTGGCTTCCGGCACGATGACCCGAGGTGAAACGATCAACTACACGGAACCAATCCAAATGTACCTACAGGAACCCCAGTTCTAAAGGCGGGTCCAGGGCGCTGAGCGCGAGCGGGCGCAGCGTTCAGGCCTGGCGGGGGTGAACGCGAGTGAGCGCAGCGCTCACGGGTGTCCCCACAGATCTATAATTCTTGTGTAGGGGTGCTTCGCGAGAACACAGCTGGCCGTGAAGCGGGCAGATGCCCGCTTCACGGCAGTTTTACATTGATTTAACATGTGGGTAACAGTTGCTTAGTAGCCCTCATGCACAATAGTCTGTGGTACAGGAGTTCGAATCGAACCGGGAGGATGGGTGCTTCTTGCTTAGCTTGAATAATGTGTGGATGAAACATTTCCGGTTGCTTGTTGTCGCGGTGGTTGTAGTCGGTCTGGCTGTGGGAGCCGTTCTCGCCTCCGTTTTCGCTCAACCGGGCCCCTCCATCGTTGTCGCTCCCACCAGAACGTTCGGCAACTTCGGCGGGCAGGGTAGCGCCCAGGCCAACGGCAGCGGAGCAGGCCAAACTCAAGCCGCGGGCACCGGACAGGGCGCAACGGCGGCGCAGGCCGGAGGCTTGGCGGGCTCGCGGCCCGTCTTCGGTTCGGTCAGCTCCGTCACCGCGGACGCGATCACGGTTAAGGCACAGCAGGGCGACGTCAATGTGAAGCTGTCGGGAGCCAAGGTCACGAAGACAGTGGACGGCACAACCGCAGACCTGAAGGCTGGGGAGACGGTATCGGTCGTCGGACAGCAGCAGTCAGACGGCAGCTACAATGCCACTACCGTGCAAGTCCTTCCAGCCACCCAGCCACAACGTGGCACGGCTAACGCACAAAGGAACGCCGGAGGGACCGCTCAGAGCGGCGGAAACGGCGGAAACAGCGGGCAGGCCCGCACGCGCCCCCTGACGGGATCGGTGAAGTCCGTCGACAAGGGCGTAATGACAGTCACCGCCCAGCAGGGTGACGTGAAGGTGAACCTGGGTAGCGCCAAGATCGAGAAGGTCGTCGACGCCACCACCAAGGACCTTCAGTCGGGCCAGCAGGTCCTGGTGACCGGACAGCAAGGTTCCGATGGAAGCTACACCGCCAGCCAGATAGAGATTCTGCCGGCGGGAGCGGGAGCCCCTGCCACGGTGGCAAGGGGACAGCGTAGCGCTTCAGCTCAGACGGGGGCAGCGCCGACTGCTTCCGGTAGGTAGTGTATAATAAGGTATTATGTCAAGCGGAACTGTGCTCGTGGTGGACGATGAGAAGAACATCGTCCAGCTTGCCAAGATGTATCTTGCCAGCGAAGGCTACACCGTGGACTCGGCCTTCGATGGCGCCGACGCCCTGGACAAGGTTAAGGCCCGGCGCCCAGACCTCGTAGTTCTGGACCTCATGATGCCAAAGGTGGATGGCTGGGAGGTCTGTCGCCGCCTCAGGCAGGAGACCGACATCCCCATCATCATCCTCACGGCCCGAGGCGACGACGTGGACAAAATCCTCGGCCTCGAGCTCGGAGCCGACGATTACGTCACCAAACCCTTCAACCCCAGGGAACTCGTGGCTCGTGTCAAGGCGGTGCTCCGCAGATACGACCCCGGGGAGCGGCTCACTCGGCGGCTCAGTGTGGGCGACATCCAGATCGACCTCGACAAGCGGGAGGTTCTGGTAGGGGAGAAGACGGTGACCCTGCGAGCGAAGGAGTTCGATCTTCTCGCCGCGTTCGCCAAACACGTGGGCGTCGTCCTCGACCGCGAGCGCCTGCTGAACATGGTGTGGGGCTACGACTACCTGGGCGACACCCGAACCATTGATGTCCACGTCACCTGGCTGCGGGACAAGATCTCCGCCAGCCAGAATGTTCGGATCCAGACGGTCTGGGGCGTCGGCTACAAGCTAGTCGTCGTGGACCAGGAGGGAGACGGTGTTTCGAAGCCTGAGGGCTAAGCTCGTCGTCTCCTACAGCCTGGTTATCCTGCTCTGCCTTATCCTGGCCGGCTCGGCGTTCGTTTATCTTTTGCGTGGCTACCAGCGGCAGCTGAAGCTGACCCAGCTGGGAGACCTCGCGTTGCCGATCACCTGGCAGGTTCGGCTGCTCGAGAGCGCGGGCGCAACGCCGGCCCAGATAGCCCCCTTCCTGAACGAAGCCGCCTCCGAACAGAGCATCCGGATCCTGCTGGTGAACCCCAGCGGCGTGGTGCTGGACGACACCAGCGGAACCATGCAGGGCCAGACGGTCAAGGCGTTCAGCAGCTGGCAATCCCGAGACACCAGCCCAAACGATCACGAACGGGTGAACATCATTCAGAGCGACGCCCAGGGCATGGTATTCATCGCGGCCATCGCCCACCCACCGTCATCTACGGACAACCGCTTCGTCAACAGGGTATCCAACTATTCGGTAGTACTGGCAGTCCCGGAGCAAAGTCTGACCGCCAGCTGGCTGGAGCTGGCTCCCAGCCTCTCCTTCGCCGCGCTGGTATCCCTCATCCTCTCCATCTTCGTCGCTTTCCTGCTCTCCCGGTCGATCTCGAAGCCGATCGCGGCGATCACGAAGGCGTCGGAGGAGATGGCCAGGGGCAACTACGCCCAGAACATCAAGGTCAACAGCAAGGACGAGGTAGGCCGGCTGGCTTACGCATTCAATCACATGGCCAGAGAGGTGGACATCTCCCACCGCACGCTCCGTGACTTTCTCGCCAACGTTTCTCACGAACTGCGCACGCCCCTCACCTCCATCCAGGGTTTCTCCCAGGCCATGCTCGATGGCACCGCCAAAACTTCCGAGGACTACGGCGAGGCGGCAGAGATCATCAACGAGGAATCCGGACGCATGCGCCGCCTGGTGGAAGATCTTCTGCTGCTCTCCAAGATCGAGACCGGCCAGATGCCTATGGACTCCGCCCAGCTGGACCTCCGAGAGCTCCTGCGGGCTAGCGTAAAGCGGCTTTTGCCCCAGGCCCAGCAGGCCCAGGTCAATGTCGCGCTGGATGCCGCGAATTCGGCTCCCTTCGTCGGAGACGAGGGTCGCCTGGAACAGCTCTTCCGCAATCTGCTGGATAACGCGCTTAAACACACCCCGGAAGGCGGAGAAATCGCCGTGAGGCTGGCCACCTCCTATCCTCCCAGGATAGAGGGACCTGTCAAGAACGGAGCTCAGGCCAAAGCCCCGAATTTCGTGGTAACCGTGCACAACACGGGATCCTACATACCCCCGCAGGATCAAGAGAGGATCTTCGAACGCTTCTATCAGGTCGACAAGTCGCGCGCTCGCAACGGAGAGGGAAGTGGCTTAGGTCTCGCCATAGCGAAGGAGATCGCCAACGCGCACGGCGCAACCATCGCTGCCGGCAGCAACCCCAACGACGGGACCACGTTCACCGTCACTTTCCATACTTCCAAGATTTAACATAGGTATAACAACACTTTAGTAACAACAATCTACACTTACAGCCCGGAGATTCAGGCCAGTGACGGCCGCGTCTCTCTAGAGCATGCCTGGAGGTGAAAATGAACGCACTCATCAAGAACTTCGTCATCGTGCTCGTCGCGATGATTGTAGGCGCGGCCACCGTTATAGGATACTTGCACGCACAGCCGGTGCCGGCCCTGGTACCGCAGGTCGCCAGCGCGGCTTCGGCGGCTTCCCCCGCGGCACAGTCCGCTTCAAGCGGGATGTCTATCCAAGATATCTACACGAGCGTAAGACCATCGGTGGTGAGCATCACCACCACCACCAACCTGACGGCCAACCCCCACGGCAGGAACCCGTTCGGGACTCCCTTCGGAC
>JAJYKO010000677.1 GCA_021788565.1 Chloroflexota bacterium | reverse complement strand
TCGTGGGCACCAGGGACCTCACCATGATGCACTCGGTGGCGGACATCCAGGGGCTCAATCCGATCGTCCGAAAGATACTGGCTAACGCGGCGGCGGCCATTTGCGGTATGGCCGACGTGGAGCTGGGGATTGCGCGAGGCGAGAAGCCGGTGGTCCTGGCCACGATGTTTGGCACCACCACTCCGTGCTTGATGAGGGCGAAGGGGATTCTGGACCGCCACGGATATGAGGTCGTGATGTTCCATCCCAATGGGACGGGCGGACCCGCCATGGAGGAGTTGATCGAGCAGGGGATAGGGGACGCCGTGCTCGACCTCTCGGCCCACGAGATCTCGGGCCAGCTCTTTGGCGACATAATGGGAGCTCCCGGGCGGCTGGAGGCGGCGGGAAGGCATGGTCTGCCTCAGGTAGTGGGCCCTGGTGGAAACGACTTCCTGGTGTTCGGCCCCCCTGATGAAATACCCGTCGAGCACAAGCATCGTCTGGCTTACCGCCACACCAAGGAGATGACCCTGTGCCGCGTGACGGCCGAGGAGATGGTCGAGGTGGCCTCGGTGATGGCCGAGAGGCTAAACCGCGCGGCAGGCCCATCCGCGGTGGTGGTGCCGCTTCAGGGCTTCTCTTTCCCCAGCAGAGAGGGCTATCCCCTTTACGACCCGGAGTCAGACATGACATTTGCGCGAACTATGAAAGAGCAGCTGAGCGAGCGGGTCAAGTATGTGGAAGTGGACTGCCACATCAACGACCCTCCCTATGCCGAAACGGCAGTTGCGGTATTGGAGGAGCTGATCGCCCAGAAGAACCGGCTGTAGCAAGAACTTGGAATATCGAGTCGAGCCAATTGCATCAGGTTCCGTTGGGATGAGTGGGGTAACCTGATGGTTGGGTACCCCGTGGAGCGCAGGGAGAGAGACGATGGCAGAAAAGCCCATATCAAATAATATCTTCGACCTGGCATATCCTGATATCCAGTGGTTCCTCGAGAGGACCGACATTGTGCTGGTGCCGGTGGGGAGCTGCGAACAGCATGGCGCTCATCTGCCCGTGGCGTGTGATAGCATCACTGCCATTGAGGTGACTAGGAGAGCCGCGGCCAGGGCCGATGTCCCGCACACTCCAGTGGTGTGGACGGGCTACTCGCCTCACCACATCCGCGAGGCGGGCAAGGGGATGGGGACCATAACCTTGCGGCCGAGTACTTTCGAAAGCCTCCTCTACGATATCGGCCGGAGCCTGATCCACATGGGCTTCAACAAAATCATCTACGTGGATGGGCACGGCTCTAACCTGAAGGTTATCGACCCCCTGATGCGGCGTTTGCGCTACGACACGGGCGCGTTCGTGGCGGTGTACAAGCCCTTCGCCGAGCGCTACCTGGGCCTGCTTGAAGGGTTGATGGAGAATCCTCCCGAGGAGACCCCGGGCTGGCACTGCAGCGAGTTAGAGACTTCTCAGTGCCTGGCTCATAACGAGAAACTGGTGCACATGGAGCGCGCGGTCGTTCAGAAGACCAAGGCACCCGACTGGATGCCCGAGGCTTTCAGCAAGGAGGATGGAGGCTCCGACGTGACATTCAAGGGGTACAGGTACTTCCTGGTGCCTATGGAGCACGAGGAGTACACTCCTACTGGCGTCGTGGGCAATCCCTTCAGGGCGACCGCGGAGAAGGGCCACAGGGCTCTGGAACTGTTCGCCGACCATCTGGTGGAGGCCATCGAACAGTTCCGGAAGATCAAGGTAGAGATCAAGCAGCGGGAGTTCGAGAACAGGGCAGGCTAGGGTATCCCGGGGCAGGGCGCCCTTTCTCGCACCCTGCGACTTCAACACTACAATTCCAGGGAGGCGCTGGGTGGACAAGAAGTACGACGTAGTCTGCTGGGGGGATGCGGCTCTCCGGCTGACCCCGCCCAATTTCGAGCGGCTGGAGCAAGCTACCATGCTCGAGATGAGCGTGGGGGGGAGCGAGCTCTCCTGCTCGGTGGGGCTCGCGCGGCTGGGGCTGAGGAGCGCCTGGTTCGGTAAACTGCCCGACAACGCCCTGGGCAGGAAGGTCGTGAACCTCACGAGGGCGCACGGCGTGGACATGAGCCACGTCGCCTGGGCCCACAACAGCCGCCTGGGCATCTACTACGTGGAGATGGGCGCCAGCCCTCGCCCCAGCGAGACGGTCTACGACCGGCAGCACTGCGCTACCACTACCATGCGGCCTTCGGACTGGGATCTGGAAGCCCTCCTCTCCAGCACTCGCGTTCTGCACTCCAGCGGCATCACTCCCGCCCTCGGACCCAACCCTCGGGAGACCATGGAGGTAGCCTTGAGGCTGTCGAGGGAATTGGGCACGATCAACAGCTTCGACTTCAACTTTCGCTTCCGACTCTGGAGCGCCGAGGAGGCGCGGTCGTATCTCTCCAGGGTCTTCCCCCTCCTGGATATCCTGATAACTACCAGCGATGATCTTGAGTTGGTCTTCGGGCTGAAGGGAACCCCGGAAGAGAACGCTGCGTGGATGAAGCAAGAGTTCGGTATTGGCATCGTGGCCGTGACGATCAGAGAAGCTCCGACGGTGCTGCGCGGTACGTGGCGAAGCATCGCCCTGGCGGACCGGCTGTACAAGGGACGGGTGACGGAGTTGGAGTTGATCGATCGAGTGGGCTCGGGGGATGCCCACGCGGCCGGCTTCCTGTACGGCTATCTCGTGGAGAACGATCTCCAGCGAGCTGTGGAGATAGGGGATGCCATGAGTGTCCTGAAGCACTCCATCCCCAAGGACTTCGCCTACTTCACCAGGGAGGAGGTGCTTCGCTTCGCCTCTTCCTCTGGCGGAACCAAGATACTGAGGTAGCAACGATGGCTGAGAGCATCTACCGAATCAGGCCGGTACTCACCGGGACCATGAAGGTCGACCAGGGCGCCTACCTCACCTGGGGACGAGGTGTAGGCAAAGAGGTAGTGGTTCCGGCGACCGCGTGGGTGATCGAGGGAGGCCCATACCCGATCCTTGTCGATACGGGGATGGCCGACAGCGAGCGGGCCAGCAGGTGGCACCACGACGGTATCCAGGAACCCGGCCAGGACATGCCGAGTCAGGTACGAAAGCTGGGCATCGACCCTGAGGAAGTGAAGCTGCTGATCCTGACGCATCTGCACTGGGACCATACCCACAACATGAAAGCGTTCAAGAACGCAAGGCGGATCGTGCACCGGCGCGAGCTGGCCTTTGCCCTGGACCCGATCCCGCAGTACTACCGGTCCTACGAGGCTTATCAGCTGGGACTCGAAGCCCCGTTCAAGGGGCTGGAGTTCGAGCTGGTAGACGGCGAGAGGGAGATACTCCCCGGGATAACCGTCTTCCCGACCTTTGGGCACTGCCCGGGGCACCAGGCAGTGGAGGTTCGGACCGAACGTGGCCCCTACGTCATCGCTGGCGACGCGGTGATGGTCTATGAAAACCTGCGTGGCGACCCGGAGACCCGAATGCCGCTTATCCCGCCCGGCCGCTTCACGGACGCCATCGCGTCCTGGGAAAGCCTGAAGGCGATAGCCGGACGCGCAACCCATGCCCTGCCGGGCCACGACATGCGGGTCTTCGACAAGGAGGTGTACCCTTAAGGGGTTCGGGGTTCGGGGTTCGGGGTTCTGGGTTCTGGGGTCGGAGGAGGATCGATCGAATTCTCCCTCTCCTGCTGGGAGAGGGTTCTGGTGAGGGTAATCGCGTGTCTGAGATTCCTGTTGACCTGGTAGTCTTCGACCTGATGGGCACTCTGGTCAAGGATTCTGGGGCTATGGAGAGTGCTCTGAAGGGCGCCCTGACGCACTACTCCGTTCCGTTCACGCAGCCGGACCTGGGTGCGATGCGTGGAGCCGGCAAGGTCGCCGCCTTCCGAGGGCTTATCGAGCGGACCGTTGGCGCTGGCAAGGGTCCCGAGTGGAGCGCGGATCGCGCGAGGGAGATGTACACCACCTTCAAGCAGATGCTTCGAGAGGAGTACGCGAAGAACCCAACCCAGGAGATCACCGGCGCCGAGGCCACCATGCGGTGGTTGCGGGATCGGGGTGTCAAGGTGGCCGCGACCAGTGCCCTCGACATCGATCTCACGGAGCCGATGCTGGAGCAGTTGGGCTGGGCCGAGAGGATCTTCGA
>JAJYKO010000676.1 GCA_021788565.1 Chloroflexota bacterium | reverse complement strand
AACCACTCCTGGAGCTGTGCGACCTCCCTGGCGCTCTGGACCTGCACGTTGAGCTCGATGTTCGTGGTGAGGCCAGGTTGGGTGAAGTTGCTGGACCCGACGAGAGCCTGGGATCCGACAACTTCGAGTTTGGAGTGGGTGATGTAGGCCTTGGCGTGGAACTTCTCGCGATCGTAGACGCGGCACTCGATCTGGCGCGACTTGAGGGCGTCCAGGATGCCCGGAACACCGCGAAGGAATGGGTTGGGCTCTTTCGCGGCCTCGATGCTGTCGTCCAACTGCTCGACAGCTCTATCGGTGACGGATTGCAGCAGGGCTTAGCGGGTGCGGCGTGTGGTCTCGGCGCCCATGAGGATGCGGATCTTTTCGAGGCCCTGCCACTTGCCATCCAGGGCCAGGAGGGCGCCGATGTCGAAGTACCCGGTCGCGATGTCGAAGGAGCGGGCGATGGACGCCCACTCCTCCAGGTACCGGAGGCCGGTCCAGCCGGAGACACTGTTGTCGACGATGAAAAGGTCACGCCCCTTGGGTTCTGGGTTCATCGTGTCAGGGCCTCAGACATATTGGTTATCGGATGGCGCCGCGCACCGCGCGGGGTTGCTTGAGGAGCCAGGGCATCTCCGGAAAGTCTTGCTGGGCGGAGGGGCGTGAGATGTGACCTCCGCGCTTGTTCGGCAATAGGGCAGGCCTGTACGGGCTGGAGTCCTCTGTCTTGCCAGATGGGAAGGCGGAGGCGATGTGCCGGTTCGCGGAACTGCTGGGCGTCGCTGGCGCAGTGGCCCGCCGAACGTTTCAGCCTGGCGACCTAGTTGGAGTGTAGCACGATTAGCCATCTACAACAATGGCTGGTAAACCGCTGGTTGAGTCGGTCAATATCTAGCGCCCATCAAGACACTTTGCCTGCACGCGACGCCGCGGCGCAGCCGTGTGGGAGAATTGTTAGATCTGATGGTATTATCTGCTGTGCTAACGGATGAGCCGCCTGTTGACATGTTGGGCAGATGCGAGCAGAAGGGGTGCTGGGTATGATCCTTCCGAAAGTGCGTGACCCTCGTTTCATAACCATCCGCCGCGGTGGGACCCTCACCGATTCGGATCACCGTCTCCTCGCCCTGTGGGCGGCATCGTGTGCGGAGCACGTCCTCGACCTCTTCGAGTCGGCGAAGCCTTCGGACCCGCGGCCGCGTTACGCCATTGAGCAGGCCCGCGCCTGGGTGCGGGGCGAGATCACCATGACCCAGGCTCGCGCGGCGGGAGGCCACGCGATGGGCGCGGCCAGGGACCTGAGTGGGGCAGCACGCCACGCCGCGTACGCTGCCGGCCAGGCCGCGGTCGTCGCACACGTCGCCGCGCACGAGCTCGGTGCGGCCGCCTATGCGATCAAGGCCGCACGGGCTGCCGCGCCGCAAGGAGAGGGCGAGAGCGCAGGGCGACTCGAGTGCCGGTGGCAGCGCGACCAGCTCCCGGAGGCGATACGCGAGCTCGTACTCGACGACCAGCGGCTGCGGAATGACATCTGCTGGTCGGTGTTCTACTGCTGAGGGCGCGTCGAGGCCTCTGACACTCGCGCGGTAATCTGTGCACCAGCGCGAGACTCCTGGTCATACACCCCCGGTACTGCACAAAGGCTCACATTAGGAGTTGCCGGAGGAGAATCCGGCCGAGGCCAGCACCTCCCGCAACTCATCCTCGTAGAAGTGCCTCAAGCATGTCATCCCTCGTGGCCTCCCGCCCATGAATATCTCGGTGGCCACATGAAAGAGATTTGTACATCTGTTCTGGGGCTCGATGCGTAAATCGTCGAGAACGATTCGGTGCAAGATAGGGTCTTGACCTTGACCCAGGGTCAAGGTGCTAGCATCGAAAAAACACGAAAAGGGGAATACAATGTCACACGAGATGCTCTCCGATGTCGCGGCGCGCATTCTCGAGCAAGCCGCTGCCTATTGTGAGTCGAGCAAGGTCCCTGGATATCTCGCGGGTGTTTATCACGACGGCGACGAGACCGTCGTGGCCCACGGGTTGGCTAACGTCGTCACCAGGGCGCCGATGTTTGAGAATACGGGGTTCCTTTTTGGATCCGTGACGAAAGTCCTGACCACGACCCTGGTTCTCCAGCAGGTCGAACGCGGAGCCATCGATCTCGATGAGCGGGTCATCACCTACTTGCAGGAGTTCAAGCTGACCACACCCGCGGCGGCCGAAGAGATCCGCGTCCGAAATCTCCTAACCCATACGAATGGAATCGATGCGGACCTGTTTCTCCCCGATACCCGGGGCCGCGATGCCCTGAAGGCATTCGTCGACGGGCTCGGTCGACATTGCGGGACTCTCTTCGAGCCAGGCGAATACGTCAGCTACTCGAACGGGGGGATGATAGTAGCGGGACGCCTCCTTGAAGTAGTAACCGGTAGTTCCTACCACGACCTTCTAAAACGCGAGCTGTACGCACCTGTTGGTATGAACGATTCGTATACCTCTGCCGAGGAGGCTATCCTTCGGAGCACCGCCGTCGGCCACTTCCCGGACCCAGCTTCCGGAGGCGTCCGGCGCACCGACATGTTCATGCTGCCCGAGACGTGGGCGCCCGCTGGAAGTACGCCAATCGGTACCATCCATGATCTCCTGGCCTTCGCACGAACTCTCCTCTCGAACGGCGTATCACCGTCGGGGAAACGTGTCCTCCCCCCTGAATCGACCGCGCGCATGCAGTCTGTGTCGTACGACATGAAGGTGCCGAGTAATCCACCTATAGGGCTAGGGTGTTTGCTCGTGCCTCTTGGAGAAGCGACCGTGCTCTCACTTTCAGGAGCATCGCCCGGCGGGGTGGCAGTCCTGGCCGTCGTTCCCGAACACGACTTTGCCTTCGCGGCCTTTGGCAACGATCCGCGGGCTATGGCACTCCACGACCAGATCATGCTCTGGCTGATACGTGAGCACCTCAAGGTCGAAGTCCCAGATCTCATATCGGACACGTCCCCGGTGAGCGACCTCACTCCGTATGCGGGCACGTACCGCTCGAACCAACTGCGGGTTGACGTCAGCGTTGTCGATGGGCAACTCGAAGAGAGGATGACCTACGAACCGATAGACGCCGGCCAGGAGCGTATCTTCACCAGCTTCTCGGGCGGCACCTACCCATTCCCGCCGCGGCGCTTTGCCCCCATCCGAAAGGATCTGTTCGCGCCGGCCGGGATGCCGCTACAGGCGTTCAACGGATACTCGCGCATAATGCTCGTCTCATACCACGGTGTCAGCAATGGCCGTGCGCACTACCGGTCTGCCGGTGGTCGAATGACTCGAAGGGACGACGCCGGCTGAGGAGACTGAAGGCGATGATCACCATCGGGCAACTCGCCCGTTACGCGGGCGTAACGATCAAGGCCGTTCGCCATTACCACAAGCGCGGCCTGCTCGAGGAGCCGCCGCGCGACTCGTCGGGGTACCGACGCTACGGCGCCCAGCACGCCATTCGGCTGGTCAAGATCAAGACGCTCGCCGATGCCGGAGTGCCACTCGCCCGCGTCAAGGAACTGCTCGCCGCCGACCCCGACCGGTTCGCCGCGGCTATGGCCGAGGTCGACCGCAACCTGCGGGAACGGGTCGAGGAGCTGCAGCGCACCCGTGAGCAGATCGCTCGGCTTGGCGGCGGCGACCATCTCTTCGTCTCCATGGAGGTCGCCGGCTACCTCGACCGGCTCCGCGAGCTCGGCGTAACCCAGCGCACTGTGCAGACGGAGCGCGATATGTGGATCCTGATGCAGTCGGCCTCGCCGAAGGAAGCGGCCATCTGGATCGCGGACAAGCGCCACGCGCTTGGCGATCCGGAGTTCCGTTCCCTCTACCTCGAGCACGACGCGGCGTTCGACTGGTCCCCGGATGACCCGCGCCTTTACGACCTGGCCGGCCGGACCCAGAGCTGGATTAGCAAACAGCGGGGGAGGCTCGAGGGCAAAGAGCGGTCGGTCCCGGATCCAACCATCGTCAAGCTAGTCGCGGGGTCGGCCGGGGCGTCGTCACCGGCCTGGGACCGGCTGGCGGAGATCGCCAGGGAGCGCCAGGGAGGACGTTGAATGACTTGTTGCTTCTCGCGCCGCATCGTCACCCACTCACGCCGGCCGGTCGCCAGAAATCCAGGAGATACT
>JAJYKO010000675.1 GCA_021788565.1 Chloroflexota bacterium | reverse complement strand
TTGGCGGAGGCGACGGGCCGGGAGGGCGAGGCTCCAGCCGAACCGCTCGGCCGGCCCTCCTGAACCGAAGAGACGTCCCTACGATCTGGAGCCAGGAATCAACGATCCTTCGCGCGATCTGCGCGCTTTTTCCAGGGCAACAAGCAACACCGCCACGTCCGCCGGCGTGACGCCGCTAATCCTCGAGGCCATACCCACTGTGGCCGGCCGGAACCTGGCAAGTTTCTCCCTCGCCTCGTTCCTGAGTCCAGCCACTGAGGCAAAGTCCAACCCATCCGGAATCGGCATGTGATCCAGCCTTCGCGAATGCTCCACCGCGACAGCTTGCTTCTTGATGTAGGCATCGTACCGAATTCGTGTCTCGATTTCCTCGCCGACATCCACGCTCGAATTCGACCCGGTCAGAGCGGCGACTGTCTCATAGCCAGCTTCCGGACGGCAAAGAAAGGCCGCGGCAGGCATCGCTTTCGACAACGGTTCCAGTCCCATGTCCACGAGGCGGCCATTGACGTCATTGGAAGGAAACAGCCAAGTCCGGCGGAGCCGCTCAATCTCCCGGTGGACACGGTCGTACTTGTCCACAGTCTTCTGGAATCTCGCTTCGTCGACCAGACCCAGCCGGTGGCCGATACCGGTAAGCCGCTCGTCGGCGTTGTCCTGCCTCAATAGCAGCCGGTGCTCGGCGCGGGAGGTGAACAACCTGTACGGTTCTGAAAGGTCGCTCGTGACCAGATCGTCGACCATGACTCCGAGGTAGGCAACTGAGCGATCCAGCACCAGTGGTTCCTCACCCCTCGAGGCCAGCGCCGCATTGATCCCCGCCAGAATCCCCTGGCCGGCAGCCTCCTCGTAGCCGGAGGTCCCGTTGATCTGGCCGGCGAGGAACATTCCGGCCACAAGCTTCGTTTCCAGCCAGGCGGTGATCTGATGGGGCGGAACGCAGTCGTACTCGATGGCGTAGCCCACGCGCATCAACTCGGCGTGCGCAAGCGCAGGTATACTCCGAAGCATCTCGATCTGCACATCCTCGGGAAGGCTGGTGTTCGCTCCTTGCACGTACACCTCTGAGGTCCCCCATCCCTCAGGCTCCAGAAAGAACTGATGCCGATCCTTATGGGCAAATCGAACCACCTTGTCCTCGATGGACGGGCAGTACCTCGGCCCAACTCCTTCGATCATGCCGTTGAAGAGGGGCGCTCTGTCGAGGTTGGCGCGAATCGTAGAGTGTGTAACCTCGTTGGTGTAAACCAGATAGCAGGGCATCTGAGGCCGCCACGGAGTTGCCTCACCCATGGGATAGGCCGGATTGGGGGTCGGGAAGATGTGGCGATCGGTGTGCTGGTCGGGCCAGAAGCTGAAGTGCAGTGGTGTGCTGCTGCCCTGAACAAGCTCGGTCTTTGTGAAGTCGATGGTGCGCGCGTCAACACGGGGTGGGGTTCCCGTCTTCAGCCTGATCAGCTCGAAGCCAAGATCTTTCAGACCACCTGACAGCACCACCGCGGCCGCCTCACCGGAGCGCCCGCTGGTGTAGGCTACGTCGCCCACGATGACGCGTCCGGCCAGGGAGGTACCCGTGGTGAGGACAACAGTGTGGCCATAATAGGAGCGACCCAGACTGGTAACGACTCCCCGCACGCGGTAACGCCGCGGCGCCGCGAATGATGCAAGCCGGCCGTTCCGCTCGTGCTGTTCGCTGCCCTCGATCCTCCCGCTGTCCGAAATCCTTTCCACGAGCAACTGATCCACGGTGGCCTGCTTCAGGTCCAGCCCCTGCTGTTGCTCCAGGGCAAGCTTCATCCGAAGCCGGTAGGCCGCCTTGTCGGCCTGTGCGCGCAGGGCCTGCACGGCCGGGCCCTTGCCGGTGTTCAGCGTGCGAATGTGAATGAAGGTGTCGTCGATGGCTTTGGCCATCTCTCCACCAAGGGCATCGATCTCGCGAACCAGGTGCCCCTTGGCAGGGCCGCCGATGGACGGGTTGCACGGCATCAGGCCAATGGTATCGAGATTCATGGTCAGAACCAGGGTGCGCCGGCCCATGCGAGCAGCCGCCAGGGCTGCCTCGCACCCGGCGTGGCCCGCCCCGACCACGATCACATCGTAGACCTGACAGTAATCTGGCATCTGTTCCACCGTTTGAGTGTACCAGTTGCCAGCGAGCGACGCCAAAGTCTCGCGTGAATCCATCGGAGAGTCACGGATGGGTAGCAGAGATCAGGGCAGCGCAGCCTGGAGTTTCTCCTCCGCAGTCGAGGGAGAGTCGGTCTGAAGCTGATGTATCAGCATCGCCATGGCTACCAGGAAATACGGTACCAGTATCCATCGGGCTGCACCTCCAGGCCAGATGGCAAGTGACAATGCATAGCCAAGAGCCAATAAGGCCGTCCACACCTTGCCGGCAGGGACGGCATCGTCCACCGCCGGCAAAGACAGGGCTAGTGGTGGCAGCAAGAACGCCGCGCCGTGAATGTGGCTGTGAGGGCTCGCGAGTGTTACTGCCAGAACTGTCACGATCATCTGTCGGGCGAATCGGGGAGAGGAAGCATCCCATCTCCCACGCCAGACGAAAAGCGCCGCGAGCACCGTCGCCGCCCCGAGCACTAGCACGAGAACCGAGCCGGCTTCATCCGAAATTGATGGCCAGAGATTCATCAATAGACTTCGCCAGTTGACCATGGCCCATGGATCCACCCACGGATACGAGAATCCGCCTATATCTTGCAGGAGTCGGAGAAAACCGATCACGCCGTCGATCCCCACCAGAGCGACGGATAGGATTGCGACAAAAGCTCCTGAGACCAGGGTGCCTGCTAACTCACGCCAGCGCCGTTTCATGACAAACACGACCGGAAACAGCACGGCGTATTGAGGCTTAAGCCAAAAGAGCCCGAGCAACAGTCCGCCGAGAAAGCCGCGACCAGACCTCAGAGCCAGCAGTGACAGCGAGAACGAGAGAAGAAACAGGCCGTAAGGCTGTCCCTCAAACATCGAAGTCGTGACCGCGACGAAGGAAAGCATTACCACGGCGAGGGAGCGCCCGTACTTCCGGTGCCTGAGCGGGAGGGCAATGCCGGCGACGAAGGACGCGAAGCTGATGACCCACCAGATGACGTATGCGACCGGGATAGGCAAGAAGGTTAAGGGAAGATACAGCAGCGCGAGTGATGGAAGATTGGGGTAAGGGTTGAAGCCCGTATCTGTTCTGATAAAGTTCGTGGTCGCCAGCTGGTGCCGCAAGTTGAGCTCAAAGCTGTACTGAACTCCGGGATCGAACATCCGGCCGCCGGCGCCCTCCTTCAGTAGCGATGCAGCCATCCAGAACGACGAGAAGTCGATGTGCAGCAAGATATCAGGCCAGGGCCTGACTCGATACCAAGCCGCATAACACATCATCACGAACCATGCTGCCCCCAGACCGGCGGCAAACAGCCGGTCTCTGCGCTCGTGTTTGCCAACAAGGGTCACTTTGTCAGCGATTTTCATCTTGAGCCACACCTCACCCCCATACTCGCGACCAGACAAAAGCAGTGGAGAAAATGATGTGGCGCTCTTCTACCACATTCTCCCGGGCGAGTCCATGGGTAGTTCAGGGAGTAGCACAGATTTCCCATTGCGGCCCTGAACTTCGAATCTCAGTATGATGCAGTGACAAACCTCATCCTTAGGCGTTTCTTGTCGATGCTTGGTCTTACCAGAATTGTGTGCTTTCACGGCAGACCAGAAAGAGTGAGTCGGACAACGGCAAATCATTGTCAGAGGCAAATTGAATAGTCTAGTAGAAGCCACCGCCCCTCAGAAATTCAGTCCGAGCGAGAATTTGGTTCATTCCAGCCATCGAGGGCGCTCCAGCGTTGCGGTGCTCTTCTTGTTGATGCTTGTCCTCGCTGGAGCCATTGTGCTTCGAGTGTACTCTCTGCCTTCCCAGGGCTTCATGCAGTGGGATGAGGGCCTCCATGCCCTCGAAGGGCAATTCCTGGCAGATACCTGGCATCGTCTGGCAGGACAGCTGTTGGACCCAAGCCAGCTTCCAGGTGGACGCCCGCCGACGTTCGTCCGGCCTTTCCACTCCATTCTACTGTCCGTTGGCATGCTACTGGGCGGCACGTCTGCATTCTCGGCTCAACTCGTTTCAGCATCGACGGGCGTGCTCAC
>JAJYKO010000674.1 GCA_021788565.1 Chloroflexota bacterium | reverse complement strand
CTCCGACGCCGCGCCCCACACGCCAGGCACCAGTCGGTCCCTGGCGCTTCAGCCCTGTATTCCAAGCATTCGCGGATCAGATTCCTGACGTGGTCGGGCAGCCCACGGGCAACCCGAGCGTTGACCTGGATACCGGCAACACGACTCAGCCGACGACCGGAGGCCTGATGGTGTGGAAGAAGGCGACTGGGCGCGTCTACTTTACCGATGGAAACAGTACCTGGGTACTGGGTCCGAACGGGCTACAGTCCCGACCGAATGATCAGCGTTTCCCCTGGGAGGGTACGCCCACGCCCGCTCCTACTCCGAGGCCGCCGGCTTCCACTCCTCAGCCGGCACCGGCCCTTCCGCAGTCGCGAGGGTAGAGAAGCTGCCGCAGTCTGTGCGCGAACAATCCGATACTGGGCCCTACACCTATCCCCTTGCGGCCCGACCGCGGCCATTCGGCGATCGCTCTCACAATCGACCTAACGAGCAAGCCACGCACTGCGCACCATTGGCGCCCATGGAACGGCTTCTGCGTTGTAGCAGAACAAAGCGGTAATCGCTGGCGGAGGCTCATTCCTCGGAGGCCTGCCGCGCCTGACTGGAGGGGATCATGGATCGCAACTGGAACGGCATACCTGCTATCCTCACACTGTTGGTGCTTTTCCTCTCCCCCATGCTCTACGACTTCTCGCAGTGGGTTCAGCACCTTCTAGGTGGAGGCTAGACTCGCGCCCACCTCAGTCTAGGGTGAATCAGGTTGGCCTCCATCAGCAACCGCTCGTCCCCAAGGACCGCGTCCACCGGGCCGTCCGCGATGGGTCGCCTCTCTCGGTAGCCGAAAACGATAGCCCGAGTCCCGATTACCGGGGCGACCTCCAGTTCCTGAGTGGTGGTCACTATGGTCTTGCCGCCGTCTCCCAGGCGCGTAATTAGGTCCAGTAGCACGGCTTTGCTTCGGGGATCCAGGCTGGCGGTGGGTTCGTCCAGCAACATCACTTCTGGATCGAGCACCAGCACGGTCGCGATCGCGGCTCTCTTCTTTTCCCCTTCTGACAGCTCGTACGGTGCCCGCTGCGCCAGATCCCTGATTTCCATCATCTCAAGGGCGCTCTCGCTTCTCTTACGGACCTCCCGATCGCTCCAGCCCATCTGCAGGGGACCGAAAGCGATGTCGTCCCATACAGTAGGGGAAAACAGCTGCACGTCGGAGTCCTGGAACACCAACCCGACTCGGCGATGGAGGCGCCGCGCGACCGCCGAATCGTCGGCGGCACCTGTGATGTCCTCACCAAACGCCACCACATGCCCTGACTCCGGCCTTAGCAGGCCATCCATAATCTTAAGCAGGGTGGACTTGCCGCACCCGTTGGCGCCCAAAATCACCACTCGCTCGCCGCTCGTAATCTCGAGGTCCACGTCTCTCACGGCGGGATGGCGCCCAAGGTAGCTGTAAGAAACGCCGCTAAGTTGAAACAGCTCTGCACTGGCGCTCATCCCAACCCCCTGTCCAGGAGGATTACGCTGGCAGCCAGAGCGATTCCCAGTGCCAGGAACAGCCAGTCCTTGTCGCGCATCTCATCTCCCGCCGCAGTACGCACCTCTCCGGCGAAGCCTCGCGCCTGCATCGCCAGGACCACATCGTTGCTCATCTTCATTGACCTTCCCATCAATGCTCCGGCCGCGCCGGCGACCCACCTCCGCTGTTCGCCACCGGTGGTGACGCCAACCATTCGGCTCGCCCTGGCCAGGAAGAGATTGTTCGCCGCGTGGAGGAAGAGAAATAGATACCTGTAGGTCATGCCGAGCACCACCACGATGCTTTCTGGCATCCTCAGGACCCTCAGAGCGCGCAGCAGCTCCGTCCATCGAGTAGTGGAGATCAAGAGGAGCGCGGCAGAGACAGAAGCGCCCACCCGAACCACGAAAAGCGTGGCTCCAGCTACCGCGTTGTCCGAAATCGCCAGCCGCAGGAACGAGACATTCAGTACGACCAGTGGCTCACCGGGTAGCAGGAAAAGCGAAGGCAACACGACGACCGCCGCGAACAGCGGGATGCCCAGCCAGGCACGGCGCACAAAAGCCCCCATGGGCAGCAGCGAGAAACGAGCCAGCAGCAGCACAACGGCCGATACGACCAACGCTACGGCGATGTGCCGCGCCACCCCCACCGAAAGAAGCAACAACAGAACGCTGGCGAGCTTTGGCCGGGCGTCCACCCTCTGAAGCAACCCCGGAAGCGTGGCCAGCTCCTGATCAAAGACGGCCTGCTCCAGAGCGCCGGTAACTCCTGAAATGGTCTTGGCGGCGAAGTCGCCACCGCGGGAGATCCTGCCTTCCACAACGCTCATTTGGGGCTTATCACTTCAACGATTGATGAGGTGCACGTCGTGCCAGAGCAACCCGCGCGCCATACACAGCGGCAAAGATCAATGAAACCCCAACCACAGCGGAGAGGACATATCCCGGCGCGAGCTGCCAGAAGGACTCACCGGCCCCGGGCAGGTTGTAGCCTCGCAGGGGTGCCGCCCCCCACAGCTGATCCATTCGAGCAAGGCCAGCCGGTACGTAGCCAACCATTCCGCCCAGCGCTTCCGCGCCCCACTCGAACCCGGCGGTGCCTGGTGCCAGGAGCCCTAGCGGCGTCAGCACCACCATCAAGCCGAGAACGGCAACCAGCCCTGCCCCCAGTTTGCCCAGCCCGCCCGCGGCCGCTTCCTTAGCGGCAGCAGAAGAGAACAGGTCCGGACGGGTTCGTACGAGATAGGCGACGGCAAGCCCGGTAACCGCGGCCTCCGCAAATCCGGCGACGGTCAGATGCGCCGCCAGCATGACGGGAATCGTGACGCTGAGCCCGTACGGGTTGTAAAGCGCCCGCCCTCCCTCGCTCCAGAATATCGGCTGGATGCCCAGTTCGATGGCGGCGAGCAGGGCCGCGACATTGATGCCCGCGTAGGAGCCGACCGCGGCAGCGATAGCGCGCCGCCTGGGCGTCGGGTCGGATCCCGACAGGAGGCGGTACACGGCATATCCGACGAGAGGCAGGGCAATCGCCATGTTGAAGGCGTTTGCGCCGATGGCCGTGACCCCGCCATCGCCGAAGAAGATGGCCTGAATCACGAGAGCCGTCGACACCGCCACGACGGCCGGCCAGGGCCCGAGCACGGCAGCGACGAGGGTGCCCCCCACCGCATGAGCCGTGGTGCCTCCGGGCAGCGGAACGTTGAACATCATGATGGTGAAGCTGAATGCCGCGAAGAGCGCAACCAGTGGAGCCGCCCTGCTCCTGAGGACGTCCTTTACGCGTCCGCTGGCATGGTACCAGAACGGTGCGGCCACTCCGTAGGCAACGACACATGTTGCCGGGCTAAGGTAACCGTCAGGGATATGCATGGCCAACACCTCCACACAGCAACGAGGGCCGCTTATTGCCACTCGGTTGCATCTTGACGACAACAAGAAAGAGCGTCACTCTCGACAAGCGCGGCAGACCCCCAGAATCGGATAGCTCTCAAGTTCGACCTGGAAGCCGTGGCGCTCGTCAAGACCGTTCCTAAGAGACGCCGCCAGGTCGGGTTCCAGGTCAAGCAAGGTGCCGCACTTTCGACAAATCATGTGGCTGTGCCGTCCGCGCGAAGCCGGTTCGTACTGGGCACGGCCGTCTCCGCACTTGTGCTCACTGACAAGTCCCAGGTCCATCAGAAGATCCAGGGAGCGATAAACGGTGGTCTTGTTGATGCGCAGCCTCGGATACCTGGAGGCGGCGTTCATCAAGATGTGCTCGGCACAAATGTGCCCCTGGCAATTGAAAACGGCCTCACACACCGCCTCACGCTGCGTGGTCAACCTCAGCCCACGAGTTCGGAGCGCGGTAACGACCAGGTCTCTGTCCGCGGAGCTCAGCTTCGCTCCCTCAGCGAGCGTACTCGACGTGCACACGGGCGCACTCCAGAAGCCAAAAGAGTTTCGCAACTCAGTTGCAGAACGCTGCGATTGTACTCTACCAGGGCGCTCAGCGCAATCGGCGCCAAGTCTGTGACGAACTACAACTTGCGAGCACAGCGCCGCGCGGTATTAATTCCATGGGCGTTCAGGGCAAGAAGTTGGGATTCTAGTCCCGTCGGTGGTGAGATAGGGCAGACAGTAGTATACATGTCGAAGGGCA
>JAJYKO010000673.1 GCA_021788565.1 Chloroflexota bacterium | reverse complement strand
ATTTTCACCGATACAATGGACGGATCTACTTGGGGAGTCATTCGGTGAAGCCGTTCCATGGCTTTGAGGCGAGCGCCCGTGGAATATGGCTATATCTCAGAGTCGGGGTCGGGGCGACCCCGACTCTCAGCAAGTGCAGAGGCGCCTACACTTGCCGGCTCGGCCGGTCCTGGGCTACCTCCATCAGGTAGCGGGGCTGGCCGAGCGGATCCTTGATGCCGAAGACCTTGCCGAAGGGCATCTGCTTGAGGGGGAAGGTGATTTCGGCCTTCTGGGAAAGTTCGCGGAAAGCCGTCTCGGCATCGTCCACCAGCCAGTACAGTTCCGGCTCATGTCTGCCACTCAGCGACTCATCGCTGGCTATCGCAAACCTGGCCCCAGCCTGCTCCTTGAACTGGACGAACGTGGGGTGATCCCGCTCGACCTCGAGTCCAAGGACCTCCACGTAGAAACGCTTCGCTGCCTCGATGTCAGGGACGTTCTCCAGGGCAAATCCGAACCGAGGTTTGATTGTCATCGCAATGTACTCCTTGCGCTGAATGTGGGGCCTGTTTCAGCCTCTGACAGTAGGGTACAGCGGGCACGCGACAGCATTATGTCGGGATTTCACCACAACTTTTGGGCGCTACATCAGGGCTGGTTCGGCCATTTCGAAGGGGAGTTCGGCGAGCATGGTGTCGGGGGATCGGGGAGCGATCTGCTCCCGGGTGAGGGTAGCTCGTATGATGCGGTCCAGCCGGAAGGCCCGAGGCGCCTGACGGAGGCGGCACCAGGCGGCGAGGTACCAGCCCGTGTGAGTGCCGAAGAGCCCGACCGGCTCGACGACGCGCACCGTCTCGCGGGCCTGAGCGTCACGGTAGATTAGCTCGACGGCGACGGAGTCGATGAGTGCCTGCTGCACGACTTCGGATGCCGGATTCACCGTACCCCCAGGGCCCTGAACGACGCGAATATGGCTGACGAGCCTGGATGCGGCATCCCTGGGGGCGGAGGCCATCACGGCAGTGAGCTTCTTGAGCGCGGAGCGGCCGGCCTCGGCGAAGGGCATCGCCCGGGTCGCGGCGAGGGCGGTGGCGACGGCAGCGGCCTCGGCAGGGGTCAGGTTCAGCGGCGGCAGGGTTGCGTCGACGTTAAGGCCGTAGCCCCCACCGGGGCCGGGCTGTGCCCAGATCGCCACGCCGGACTCCTGGAGTGCCAGCAGGTCGCGCTCGATGGTGCGGGTGCTGACCTCGAAGCGCTCGGCTAGCTCCGCGGCACGCATCGTCCGAGGTGCGCGAGATCGCAATTCCTCAACCAGTGCGTACAACCGATCGATCCGGTTCATGATTAGATAGTACCACGGGATCCCGACACCGTGGTGTCGGGATTAAACTGAGGCCAAGGTGGGCCCCATCATCATCGCCGGGCTACTCATCGTCATCCCCACGATACCCATCGTCATCCCCGCGGAAGCGGGGATCCATTGCCCGCACCCGAAGCGTGGATTCCCGCCTCCGCGGGAATGACGGTCACATGCACGCCCACATGCTGCGGGTGGGAAACCATGTGGATTCCACCCTGGCTTCACTCTAGAAACGCCCCGGCGCCTGGCTTCCAAATCACGACTACATGGCACTACTGTGGAGCCCGGAGCTCATTCCAATCAAGCGTTCCGAGGCGTCCCAGAGCCGTTGGGCGATGTCCCAGTTGACCTGAGGGTTCTTTCGGCCGGGCCGTCTCTTGTCGTAGTACTCACCGGGGGTCCAGTCCCTGCCGGGTTCCCCACGGATGAGCCAAAGTAGGGTGTCGGCCCCTTTCTCCGGCGGGATCAGGAAAACACGGCTCAGCGGTGTCTCGTAGACCAGCTTGAACATGAGGCTCCCCTGGCGGGCAAACCCCGTGGCCACGCTGCCGGGATGAAAAGAGGCTGCGCTGACCCCCTGATAGCGCCTGTTGATCTCCATGGCGTGGAGGATGTTCATCAACTTCGTCGTGCCGTACACGCGAAACGCGCCGTAGTGCCGGGCGCTCTCCAGGTCGTCGAAGTTGATGTGGCCGAACCAGTGCGCACCGCTCGATGTGTTGATGACGACCGCCTTCGACTCTTCGAGGCGGCGCCTAAGCAGGTCCGTCAGAAGAAGGGCGGAGAGGTAATTCACCTGTAGCGTCATCTCGTGGCCGTCCGGCGTGACCCGCCTGTTCGCGATGATGCCGCCGACGTTGTTCACGAGGACGTCGATGCGTGGATACCTCTCCAGCAATGTCTCGGCGAAGCCCCGAACGTCCGAGAACCTGGCATACTCCACCAGGTAGTAGTCGCTGCCTATCTCCTCCGCCAGCCTTCTCGTCCGCGGAGAGCGCCCCGTTATGACGACGTGAGCCCCCTCTCGTCTCAAGGCTCTGGCCGCGGCGGCACCGATGCCCGAGCTACCACCCGTGATGACGATCGTCTTTCCTGCGACATCGGCTCTCATGCTCTGACCCCCTGTGTCCACAAACAGCGTCGACAATGCTGCTCGACTACGTTGCAAGGGCCGGACCTGGTTGGACGGCTAACAGGCAGGAGGGGCATGGGAGTGCCCCTCCTGCCTGTCGCTGCTAGCAGCGCTGCCCCTCACGCTTACGCTGCTTGCGGGATCGCTACATCGCGCCGGTGTAGGCTTTGTCCAGCTGGCTGCTGCTCATTCCGGTCTCGCTCATCAGCATGTTCCAGAAGGACGTGCCGGAGCCGGCCTTGAGCAGGTTGATGATCCCCTGCGGGCCGATCCTTGGGATAAGGAACCGTACGGTGTCGGTAGCTACCGCGTACGTGGCATCCTTCATCTGCTGCGCGGAGATACCGACGCCCGCCTGGGTAGACACCCCAGGCGCCGGCTGTGTGGAGTTTCCGGTCAAGACGTCCCAGTTGTTCTGCAGAGCGAGCAGCCCAGGGGCAACTCCGGCGCCCGTCACGGCCTGCAGCGCCATCGCCTCCCGGGTCGGCGCGAGTTGACCTGGCACCTCTGTCTGAGTCAGGTAGTTGGCGAAGCCGGCCTGAAGCCACATCGGGCCGCTCGTTCCACCTAGATCGGCTATCGTTTGCTTCGCGAACTGCATCACGATGGCGCCCTTGACCTCGGTCTGCCAGTTGCCCGCGCCAAGGCTTCCGCATTGGGGACTGTTGAGGTCAACCAGGATGTCGAACCCCCCCGGTCCGCCCGGACGTGTATCCGTGGTGGTAACGACACTCGCGCCCATTGTCACGTAACCCCAATCCACCGGAGAAAGGGCAGTGCCTTGGAAGGTTGCGAGGGCGTCCGCCATGTCGGTGCCGGCAGTGTAAAGGTAGACGTTCATTTTCTGGGAGGGCATCCAGCCGT
Source organism: Chloroflexota bacterium (assembly GCA_021788565.1). The sequence goes on along the minus strand of JAJYKO010000673.1, from coordinate 817 downwards.
AAGTCCGCCCCCACCTGTCAATCAACTCCGGGGCCCAGGAGTCGACCCACGAGGCGTACCCATTGGAGAGGGCATTGGTACCGCTCACGCTGACCATTGTGGAAGCAGGCGGCCCAGTTTGCGCAGATGCGGCACCAGCCAGGAGGAAAAGACTAAGCAGAGTTACACTCAGGCCCAGCTGGTACTTGAGGAGCGTCCGACGAAGCTCCTTCTGCACCAACCGCTCGCCCTGGCTAGTGTGCTGCCAGTCGGGGAAGCGGACCTTCTTCGCGATATCGTCGATGTCCGCGATGATGCGCTCGACCATGATGTGGGTGTTCTTGCTCTGGGCCTCCTGGGACAGCTCCGTCAGCGCTTCCTTCGCCCGATCGAGCCTCGCGCACCGCCGCAAGGCGCCACACCGACTCGGTCTTGGAGACCGAGTCGGTGGTCTCCCGCGACGTGTTCGACGGTATTGGATTCGGGAAGGACCGACTCCCAGACCGACTCGGTCTTCGAGACCGAGTCGGTCCATCATGAGTCATCCCCGCCGATGAATGCCCGAATCGGCGTTTCGTCGGCTAGCATCGCATGAGACTTGCGCAACGCCTCGCGTCCACCAAACCAGTCCATGACCTCAGCTCGTTCAAGTCGCGTAGGTTTATCCGACAGCAACAGGTGATAAGATGAATATGGCCACTCTCGGAAGTTTCTCTCGAAGCCGTGTTTCTCCGGATTGCGGTGGATGTAACGAATTAAGGTCACATAATAGCGATCGGAAGTGACTTCCAGGCGGCCGAAGTGATGTTGAAACAGGCTGCCTGTGCGCCTGTAGGTT
>JAJYKO010000672.1 GCA_021788565.1 Chloroflexota bacterium | reverse complement strand
TGCAGGACGGAGACGTGAAGCTCGATCCGCTGCCGGCCGATGTCCGGACCGCCTGACCTGGCGGTCCGCCCCTATCGTGCGGACGATCTCGCGCTCCTGCACCGCCTTATGCACGAGACGATTCATACCGTAAGCCTCCGCGACCACACCCCGGCGCAGGTGGCGGCGTGGGCTCCCGATCCTGAGTCGCCCGCCGGCGTGGCCCAGCGGGCGCGGCTGTCGGCGTCGCTGGAGGCCAGCATCGCCTGTGTGGCCGACTGGGCCGGGGAGCTGGGCGGCTTTGGCAATGTCACCTCGGCCGGCTTCATGGACTATCTCTACGTGCACCGCGAGCACCAGGGCCGGGGAGTCGCCAGCCGGCTCCTTACGTGCCTGGAGGCGGCGGCGCGGGAGGCCGGCGCCCGCCAGATGGACACGCATGCCAGCCTGACCCTGCGGCCCCTGCTGGAACGCTGCGGCTACCAGGTGCTCGAACGCCGCCGGGTGGTGGTGGTCGGCGTGGCGATGGAGAACTTCTGGATGGCGAAAGGACTCTCACCAGGGACATAGGGCGCGATCGAGCGAAGGACCAGGCCATGGCCCCCGCCACGCGATATCCCCCGGGGATCCCTTGAACTCCGCCCCACCGCCTCCGAGAGCCGTTGGCGGTGCACCGGGCCCTTCGCTGGTTCGAGCGGGATAACAGATTGACACGCCACCTTTCGGTGGCGTATTCTTCGATTGGACACCAGACGGTGTCGCATTGGCTTTTCAGAGAGGAGGGCTACATGCGGGACGTGTTCAGCGCCATCGCCGATCCGACGCGGCGCCAACTGCTTGACCTACTGGCCGGGGCCGACGAGCTGCCCCTGCATGAGCTGGCCGCGAGGTTCCCGATGGGCCGCACCGGGGTGTCGAAACACCTCGCCATTCTCAAGGAGGCGGGCCTTGTCGAGGCTCGCAAGGTGAGGCGCGAATCCCGCTACCGCCTGAACGCAGCGGGACTGCTGGCCGTGCAGCAGTGGGTGTCATATTACCAGCGCTTTTGGACCCAGCGGATCGACCGGCTGCGAGAGTTGCTGGAGGAGGAGAAGCCCTGAGCGAGACGGTCTCCCTGGATTTTGAGTTGAAGAGCCGGATCGAACGGGTGTGGCACGCCTTGACCGATCGGCGACGCTCTCCCAATGGACGCTGTTTGAGTCCCGGGATTTCCAGCCTATTGTCGGACACAAGTGTCAGTTTGTCAGTCCGGCCGGTCCCGGCTGGGATGGAATTATCGAGTGCGAGGTGCTGGAGGTCGACGCACCGCATCGGCTCTCCTACACCTGGGTGGGCGGCCGGAGAATCTGGTGGTGCACACCATACTCACCTGGACCCTGACGGAGACCGGGGCCGGGCTGACGCGGCTCCATCTGGAGCAGAGCGGCTTTGACCCGAGCGCCAAGCGGGCCATCGGCGGCGCCCGGTACGCGTGGAATCTCACGCCGGAGCAGCTGCAGGCCCGGCCGAACTCGGACCAGCGGAAAAAAGGGGGAACCCGACGATGAAGAGCACGCAGAGGAGTGCCAAGCGCATCGCCTCAGGCAGCCAGGCCGATGAGGAATGGACCGCCGAGGAACGCGCCGCGATGCAGGAGCGGGCCCAAGAGATGAAAGCGGCCCGCAGGCGCGGCGCCCGTGGTGGGGAGCCGGACGCGGAGAGCGAGGTGCTGGCCAAGATCGCTGAGATGACGGAACCGGATAAGACCCTGGCCGAGCGGCTCCATGCCCTCATCAAGCAGGTGACCCCTGAGCTCTCAGCAAAAACGTGGTACGGAATGCCCGCGTACGCCAAGGACGGCCAGGTCCTCTGCTTCTTTCAACCAGCCCACAAATTCAAATCCCGGTACGCCACCCTCGGCTTCAGCGACAAGGCGACTCTCGATGACGGCGCCATGTGGCCGACCTCCTACGCCCTGATGGCATGGACGCCCGTCGAGGAGGCCAGGATCGCCGCGCTCCTCAAGCAGGCGGTCGGCCGCCCGCGTTAAGCGGCGGGTCCGGTCGCTGTGGCTGGTGCACGGGTACGGTGACGGTGAACGCTGATCCTTCACCCGGGACACTTTCCACTGTCATCGTGCCGTGGAGGCGTTCGATGATGCCGTAGCTGATGGACAGGCCCAGCCCCGTGCCTTCGCCCACGGACTTTGTCGTGTAGAACGGCTCGAAGATATGGGCGCGGACGTCCTCCGACATCCCCGCACCCGTGTCCCGAATGCGCACGGTCACGTGCGGGCCCTCTTGCGTGAGATCGACGCGGATCCGCCCGGTATCCGGGATGGCCTGAACCGCATTGACCAGAATGTTCATGAAGACCTGATTCAGCTGGCCCGGGAAACACTCGACCGCGTGCACGTCGGCGTAGTGCGTTTCCACCACGATGCGGGGCTCGTACTGCTTTCTCAGCAGGAGGAGCGTAGATTCGAGCCCTTCTCGGAGGCTGGCAGGCTTGATCTCGCCTTCGTCCATCCGGGAGAAGCTGCGGAGTCCCTGCACGATCTCGGCGGTCCTGCGGGCGCCCTCCTCCATGCCCTGTAGGAGCAGGTGAATCTCGTCGCGGAGAATCGGGAGGTCCTCACTGTCCCCGACGCCCGCCGTCTCCTCGACCAGCGCCACCAGCTCATCGACGTCCCGCCGGACAGAGGGGATGCCCGTCACCAGAAAGTTGATGGGGTTGTTGATCTCGTGCGCCACCCCGGCCGTGAGGAGTCCCAGAGACGCCATCTTCTCGGCCGCCACCACCTGGTGCTGGGTCTGGCGCAGCGTCTCCAGCGCCGCCTCCTGCTCGTCCGAGCATCGGTGAGGCATCGGACTAGGTCCTCTATCTCCCGTGGATTATCCGGCCCGGATCGCCCATTGGGGACACACGTCACTGGTCGGGACCGTTGATGGCCCAGTGATCGCGGCGCGCCTCCCCTCAAGGGGCACCTGAGCTTTCATTTCGTGCGCCGCTCCCAACCCCACACTCGTTCCACGCCGTCCCGACCGTCTTCACGTCTAGGGAAATGGAGCGGATGTTGTTCCCGGATTCTAAAACCGTAGCTAGCTTCTCATCTCCCAGTAGCCGTCGAAGCCCCCGGGGGCTTCGATATAAGCTGCCTATGATCTCTTGGCGGGATGGTCACGGTCCAAGTAGTTGTTGTCCATACGGCGCTTTTCGTCCCGGTAGCGCAGCTCGCGGTGCTGCTTTCCAATGAAGTGATCCGCAACCAAAGGGGTACAGGACGAGTGCCACCACCCGTCGGCGGGGCCGCTGCTTCTACATTCCCAGGTCAAGTCTCCGCGCTCAGAATCGAACACCCTGGGCGGGCCATACAAGATTTATAGTGGTCCCAGAAATTTAGACAAGCCCTGAAGTCCCTATCGCCGTACACTCGGAATCGATGAGAAAGCAATATTCTCCGACGTTGAAAGCCAAGATTGTCCTGGAGATGCTCCAGGAAGCGCGGCCGGTGACCGAGATGGCTGCCGAGTATGGGATCGCTCCGCGGCTGCTACATCGATGGCGGCGCGAGGTGGTGGAGCATCTGCCCGATCTGTTTGCCGACGCGGCCGCAGTGGCGCAGACCGCCCACGCCCACGAGGCCAAAGTCGAGGAACTGTACGCCCAAATCGGGAAGCTGACCACCCAGCTCACCTGGCTCAAAAAAATCTGGGCTCGACCCTGACGCCTAAAGCCCGACGGGCCCTGGTGGATCGCGACGACCGGACGGTGCCGCTCACGGTGCAGGCGGATCTGCTGAGCCTGAACCGGGCGAGTCTCTATTACCACCCCCGGTCCCCGCGCCCGGACACGGTGGCCCTGTATCACCGGATTGAGGAACTCTACACCGCCACCCCGTTCTACGGTTCGCGACGGATGACCGCGGTGTTGCGCCAGGCGGGCTGGTCGGTGAACCGGAAGCGGGTCCAACATGCCATGCGGGCCATGGGATTGCGGGGCCTGGCACCCGGGCCGGACACCAGTCGGCCCCACCCGGCCCACCGGATCTACCCGTACTTGCTCCGGGGTGTCACGGCCGCCTACCCCAACCACGTGTGGGGCATTGCCATCACCTATATTCGGCTCCGGGGTGCCTGGCTCTATCTGGTGGCCGTGCTGGACTGGTTCTCCCGATACGTGGTGAGTTGGGAGCTCTC
>JAJYKO010000671.1 GCA_021788565.1 Chloroflexota bacterium | reverse complement strand
GGATCTGGGCTGGAGGCCCGCTTACTCTCTGGAGACCATGGCGGAGGACCTCATGGCGACTTCCCGCGGAGAGCGACCTGTCTAGCAGGACTGAGGACTGAGGGCTGAGTAAAGCGCGCAGCTGCGAGTCCAGACTACGCAACCTCTCAGTCCTCAGTCCACAGTCCTCGGCTCTATCCCGGCGGCGTAAGACCGCCTTCATGGAGGGAAAATCTTGTACCAAGACGGTTACCATACTGAGCAGGTAGTTCTCGGCCTGGAGAAGCGGGCAAGGGCTATCCGCCGCGCCATCGTCAACATGGTGTACGGCGTCGGCTCCGGCCACCCCGGGGGCTCGCTCTCGGCCGCCGACATCTTCGCGGCCATGTACTTCCACCAACTTCGGATCGATCCCACCCGCCCCGACTGGCCCGAGCGCGACCGCTTCATCGTCTCCAAGGGGCACGCGGCCCCGGCCCTCTACGCGTCTCTTGCCCAGCGAGGTTTCTTCCCGGAGGCGGAGCTGGTCACCTTCCGGCAGCTGGACTCGCGGCTCCAGGGCCACCCGGACCGCAACAAGACCCCGGGCGTAGACATGACGGCGGGTGCCCTGGGCCACGGACTCTCCATCGGCTCCGGCCTCGCCCTGGCGGCCAGGCTGAACGGCGCGAGCTACCGAACCTACGTGCTGCTCGGCGACGGCGAGATCCAGGCCGGCGTCGCCTGGGAAGGCGCCATGACGGCTGCCAAGTACCACCTGGATAACCTCACCGCGATCCTCGACTTCAACGGAGTTCAGCTGGACGGGATGGTAGCGGACATCATGCCGATGGACCCAGTGGCGGACAAGTGGAGGGCGTTCGGCTGGCATGTCCTGGAGATCGACGGCCACAACATCCGCCAAATCCTGGAAGCCCTCGATGCGGTGACGAAGATCCACGCCAGGCCGACCATCATCGTCGCTCACACCATCAAGGGCAAGGGCATTTCCTACATGGAGAACAAGAGCATGTGGCACGGCCGCGCGCCGACTAAGGATCAATACGAGCAGGCCATGGCCGAACTGGCAGAGCCGGAGGTGAACCGTGGCTGAGATGGTATCGGTACGCGTGGCTTACGGCCAGGCCCTGGCCGAATATGGTGCTGTGAACGAGAACGTGGTGGTGCTGGACGCCGACGTGTCGGCCTCCACCCAGTCGCACTTCTTCGCGGCCAGGTTCCCCAACCGCTTCTTCAACGTCGGCATCGCCGAGGCGGGGATGGTGGACGTGGCTGTGGGGCTGGCGCTGGGAGGTAAGATCCCGTTCGTCAACTCCTTCGCATTCCTCCTCGCCTTCCGGGCCGCCGAGCAGATCCGCACCTGCCTGGCCTACTCGAAGGTGAACGTCAAAGTTGCAGGGCACTACGCGGGGCTCTCCGACTCCTTCGATGGGCCCACCCACCAGTCGGTCAGCGACGTGGCCGCCATGCGCGGCATGCCGGAGATGACGGTGGTTGTGCTGGCGGATGCGACGGAGGCACGGCTAGCCGTTCCCGCGGTCGCCGAATATCCGGGTCCCGTCTTCCTGCGACTCAACCGCAACGAAGTGCCGGTGCTCTTCGACCAGACCCATCCCTTCCAGATCGGGAAGGGCGTGACGCTCCGGGAAGGGGGCGACGTGACCCTGGTCGCCACGGGTATCATGGTGGGCCGGACCCTGGAAGCCGCCGAAGAGCTGCGGCGGCTGGGCATAGACGCGCGGGTGCTGGAAATGCACACCATCAAGCCGCTGGACACCGAGTTGCTGCTGGCCGCGGCACGCGAGACCGGCTGTGTAGTGACGGCGGAAGAGCACTCCGTGATCGGTGGCCTCGGGGGTGCGGTGGCCGAGGCGCTGAGCGAGACAGTTCCCGTGCCCGTGGTGCGGGTAGGAATTGCCGACAGGTTTGCCGAGACCGGCCCATACTTCGCTCTGCTGGACAGATACGGGATGAGCATAGCGGATGTGGTGGCCGCGGCCAAACGAGCCGTCGGCCTCAAGCGCGAGGGTTAGCCCCTGAGAAATCCCGCAGTCCGTCGGTGGTGGCTCCAGAGCCGCCACCGACTACATCGAAAGAGGAAGAGCACCATGGCGCTGAAGAGAGTTCACGAACTGCCTGCCGTGGAGATCCCTGCCCCGTTCAAACGGAACCTCCGCACGGTGTACTCCCCGGAGCAGGACCCCGACCTGGTGGGAGACCTCACCTTTTTCCGCTGTGACATCTACCCGCACAGCTCCAGCGACCTTCACTCTCACGATAAGTCGGGCGAGATCATGTACGTGATATCGGGTAGTGGCGAGGGGATTCTGGGCGGGGAGGTGTATCCGCTGGAGCCGGACACGGCCTTCTACGCGCCTCCCGGGGTGCCGCACCAGACCAGGAACACCGGCGATGAGATGCTGCGGATGGTGACACTCTTCTCGCCGGCCGTCGGGACCGCTTACGCCAGGGCCAAAGCGGAAGGCACCCTCTAGCTATCGCACCAACTTCTCCGGTAAAAAGGCCCGAAAGGGAGGTTTTCAGATGAGAATCGCGGTTATGACGGGCGGTGGAGATGCGGCAGGCCTGAACGCTGCTATCCGCGCGGTGGTGAGGCGGGCTCTAAGCCTGGACTTCGACGTTCTTGGGATCCGGAACGGCTGGGCGGGGCTGCTGGGTGGAGGCAATTTCCAGCGGCTCGACTGGCGCTCGGTATCCGGCATCCTTCACCTGGGCGGGACGATCCTGGGCACGTCCCGCACAAATCCCGTGAAACGCGCCGACGACTTTCAGCAGATCCAGGCAAACCTCAAGGCTTTCGGCATCGACGGCCTCGTGGTGATAGGCGGCCAGGACACCCTGTGGGTAGCCGCGGAGCTCCAGGATGTATGGCCGCACGTCGTCGGCGTGCCCAAGACCCTGGACAATAACCTGGAGGGGAGCGACTTCTCCATCGGACACAGCACCGCTGTCTCCGTGGTGGCCGAGGCACTGGACAGACTCCACACCACCGCCAGCTCACACCACCGGGTGATGGTTGTGGAGGTGATGGGCCGCGACGCGGGCTGGGTAGCAATCAACGGTGGCCTCGCCGGTGGAGCCGACCTGATCGTGATCCCCGAGGTCCCCACCGATATGGAGGCCATCTGCTCCCACATACTGGCACGCAGGGCCCGAGGCAACGAGTTCAGCATCATCGTGGTCTCTGAGTCTGCGAACATCGAGGGCCTCTCCGACGAAGGGATCGATCTGGGCAGGGCCGACCCCTTCGGCCACGTCAAGCTGGACCGCCGCAACATTGGAGAGCGGCTATCCGCTGAGATCGAGAACCGGACCGGACTGGAGACGAGATTCATCGTCCTCGGCTACCTTCAGCGGGGTGGCGCCCCCACGGCGGAGGACCGGATCCTGGCCACCAGGCTCGGCGTGGCAGCAGTTGACTATGTCGTGGATGGGCGGTTCGGCTACGTCCCCAGTCTTATATGTGGAAGCGTGGTTCCGGTGCCGCTGCGCGAGGTAGTCGCGGCCAGCCGCAAGGCCAACCTGGATCTGTACGAGCTGGCCGGAGTGTTCTTCTAGAGTCCGCTCGATGCAGTGGGACCGAAGTCGGAAGATCTCGGCCCCGCTTCACTCGCGCGTAATCCCGGCTGAGTCATCCCACGGCCGTCCGCGGCCGCTTCATGGTCCCGGCTCGAAGGCCCCCATCAGGATCGTCCCTGGCAGTTCCTGTGGCCTCGCCAGCCACAACGGGCTGCCCCTCTCGTACTGGCGGTACAGCGCGCTCCCGACCGCCTGGGAGTCAAGGTCGGAAGGGAGGTTCTCGCCGGTCATGACCGCCTTCACATAGTCCGCCAGAAGGAGCCCCTGGGTCAATCCCGTCGAGGCGTCGTAGTGCAGGATGCCTCGCTGGAAACGCTGGTAGACGAAGTTGTGGTTCGCCGGATCGAAGGCCGGCCTGCTTGTAGGCAGCCCCCAGATCTCCAGGTTCAGCAGGGGCAGGAGGCCCTCATCTGCCCCGCCTGTCGGGAAGGCGTCCTCGTAGCGCACCGTCGAGGAGTACGCCCTAAGGAAGCCTACCTCCATGCCATTCCATCGGTCGGGGACGTTGGCAGCGATAAAGGCGATGGCCCTGGATCCGTAGTTGGGCTCCGAGGGAGACGGGGCGGAGGAGAGAAGGTC